>CAZWUD010000006.1:10365-19660 GCA_964637055.1 uncultured Candidatus Cloacimonadota bacterium | reverse complement strand
GCAGTTTGACGATCTCAGCACGCATGGCTACGCGCAATTTGGCGTCCAGGTTTGAAAGCGGCTCGTCAAAGAGAAAGACCTTGGGATTGCGGACGATCGCCCGGCCCAAAGCCACACGCTGCCGTTGCCCGCCGGAAAGCTGCCCCGGTTTACGTTTCATCATGCTCTGGATGCCCAAAAGCTCGGCCGCATCATCCACTTTCTTTTTGATCTCGGCTTTGCTTTCCCTTCTGAGCTTCAGGGCAAATGCCATATTGTCATAAACTGTCATGTGGGGATAAAGTGCATAATTTTGAAACACCATGGCGATGTCTCTATCTTTGGGAGGCTTGTTATTCACCAGATTATCACCGATGAAGATCTCACCGCTGGAGATATCCTCCAAACCGGCAATCAGCCGCAAAACGGTAGTCTTACCGCAGCCGGATGGACCCACGAGGACAACAAATTCCTTGTCCTCGGCCACAAAGTCCACATCCTTGACCGCATGAAAACCGTTGTCATAAAACTTATTTAATTTCTTTATTACTATCTTTGCCATGGCATTCTCCTTTTGCAGAATATAAATTTCGAATATGTGATAAATGTCAAGCAGGAAATTCTGTGATCAATATACTCTGATAGTGTTTCTCCCGGCCTCTTTTGCCTGATAGAGCGCAGTATCCGCTCTTTGGATAAACTCATTGAGGTCCTTGAGCCCGGCCTTGCTGCTAAACTTTTCGGAGGCTATTCCGATGCTCACGGAGATCCGCATATCCTTCTTTTTGTAACGGAAAATGGTCTCTTCGATCTTCTTCCGCAGATCTTCCATGATCTCTTTGCAACGCTCCCCGCTGCTATTGAAGAGCACCAGCAAAAATTCATCCCCCCCATAGCGGATGACGATGTCACTTTGGCGAAATTCTGATCTCAGGATGACGCCCACCTTCCGCAGGATATAATCTCCCGCAGGGTGTCCATAGATGTCATTGATATCTTTAAAGTTATCCACATCGACCATGATAAAGCTCACCGGGGCGTTGTTCCGCGAAGCCAAAGCCACGATCTGGGGCAAGTTTTGATCCATAAAGCGGCGATTGCGATGCCCGGTAAGTGCATCGGTGAGTGACAATTCTCCCACTTCCCGATAGAGCTCTTCGATCTTACAAAAGTTTGCCTGCAGATTTTCCACAAAGCTGCTGTTGCGCAGACTGGTCTGATTTGAGAGCTCGATAAATCTCTTTTCCAAAAGCCGCATACCGGGCTTATAATGCGGTGACCTGCTGTGTGATCGGAGATATCCGGATATTTTGATCAGCCGCTCCCAGCATTTGTGCAGATAGTAGTTTGAGGCTTTGTAATTCTTGATGGAATCCTGAAATTGCTCCTTCAGTCCACTGAGATAGTTCCCCGCAAAGAAATACAAGGTATGTAGCTGCTTGGTATTCAAGATCCTGTCTTGATTTTCAATCAAGTCCTGGCAATAGCGCATTTTCTCCGGCGGTGAAAGCAGTTTATCATCCATAAGGAAGAGTGATAGCGCCAAGAGAGCAGCATTCAGATTTTGAGGCTTTTTGATGCGTTCATAGAGATTGCTGAGCAGTAGCCTGTTAGGTTCCCGGTGCCTCAGCCAATGAATGCTGGACAGCCAGGATATCATGAGGGAGAGTGTGGCGTCAGGGCCTTCTTTGTCCCAGATCCTGAGCATGAGCTCCAAAAGCAGCCTCATTTGCGTCACCTTATCTTCTTCCGATTCATAGATGCGAGACTTGCTTATCTGCAGAAAAGTGTAAAAGCTCAATTGATCCGGGCTGATCTTAGATTCCAGCTCGGCAATGGTATCTTTAGCTGCTTTCAAGTGGCCGATTTCAGTATAGAGATGCACCAGTTGGAGTTTGTCAAAAAGCTTGATTGAGCCCTTGTCTTTCTGATAATATTTGGTCAGTTCTTTCAGGGCTTCGTCATAATAGGGAGATCCTTCCAGGACCGGGAGGTGATTTAGCACCACCAGGAAGCGGCAGAGCTCAGTCTCCTTTAATGCTTTTGTTTCCAGGATCTTATCAAATGCAGCCTCAAAGAAGACGACAAGGCTGTCATAAAGGTCATCCCTCTGAGCTTGAGTGAAAATGCTGGCACCGGCCCGGGAAGCGATAAGCGAAATATGCTCTTCCCGCCGGCTCGTATTCACGCTAAAAAGATCTGCAGCAAGCTTCTGTACCAGTGAGATCTGCGCTGGATCGAGTTTGCAAGAGTCAGCCACAGGATGCTTAGAAACTTTCATTCGTCCTCTTTTGCGGGAACAAACCGAAATACCTTTTCATTTGGTTTTGTAAGGCCATATTGCTCCCGGGCTGCCTTTTCCGCCGTCTCAGGGTCGGTCTTCAAGCGCTCATTTTCTTTGGATAGAGAGTCGTTCACAGCTCGCAGATGTGAGGTTTCCGCCTCCAGTTTCTCCACCTTTTGGCGCAGTTGGTAAGCGCTGCGGTAGCTATTCCGCCCTGTCACCGAGATCCACATCAAGAGAGCGAGGATCGCTGCGAGATAAATATACCAAACAATCTTTGGAGGGGCTTTGGATTTGTTTCTCATTTTGTAAAACTCCTTGCAAAAAAAGATTTGTGGATATCAATGGCCTGAGTGGGGCAGAGCTCGTGACAGCACATACATTTGATGCACTTATCCCTGTCCACCTGGGGATAGCCGTCTTCTTTCCAAAAGATCGCTTCCACCGGACAGGAGCGCACGCAAACCCCGCAGCGCACACAGCGCCCGGAAACCACCGGATAGTAATAATAGATTTTTTTGAAGGCATAGCGCAGCGGCCTGGGCAGATATTTGAGGCCTTCTTTGCGCAGCTTCACCACCTGGATGTTTGCGTCCTCAAAGCGGTGATTCGCAAAGCTTTTGGGCAGATCAATCCGCGAGGGCAGTATCCCTTCGCTGTGCAGGGCTCCCCACAGATATGGCACATCACGGATCTCAAAGCCCATCATTCTGGCTGCCACAGTATCCAAGGCCGGGATGCTACTTGAGCCCATCAAGAGTCCAAAATGCTTCGGCTTCCCCGCCGAAGGACCGGCACCGTCCATGCCCGTGATGCCGTCGATGACGTTATAAGTAATCTTGGATCGGGTAAGCTCCCAGATCGCCAGCAGCAAGTTCGCAAAGCTTTTTGTGTCAGGATTTTGCCGGTGATATTCGCTTTTGACCATCCCCGGAACCAGGCCGTAGAGGTTTTTTAAGGCCCCGGTATATGCCATCAGCGAGTGGGTCTTGTATTTGGCCGCGTTGATCACGATTCCGCATTGATACAGTGCTTCTGAGATCTTGACCGGGATGCCGTCATACTTCAATTCCCGATAACCGAAGGTGGATAGATTGACCAGCCGGATCGGGTAACGCTCTGCCAAGTCCATGATTCCGCAATTTTCCCAAACTTTTTGCACAGATACGGATCCGCCGGGGCTGTCCCCCAGCCAAACCTCTTTTTTATGCGCCAAAAAGTAGCGAATGATCGCTTCCAAAACCACCGGATGTGTGGTCACAGCCCGCTCGGGCGGGTATGCTCCCAGCAGATTGGGCTTGATCAAGACTCTCTTGCTGCGCCTGAGCTTGGGATCTTTGAGCCGATTGAGCCAAGCGGTCACGGCTGCTTCGATCTGAGGAAGCTGGTAGCTGTCAATGGCGCGGATTTCTACCTTGAATCTTTTCATTAGAATGTCAGGAAGTCCTTGCGGCCAAAGGATTTGATATAAAGACTCAGGCTCAGATTGACCTGGGTGCATTTGCTCTCGCCGGCTACAGTAGTCAGCGCTGAGAGATTCAGGCTTCCATCTTTGAAGAGATAGCCAAAGCCGACAGTCAGGAAATGCTGCTCGTTATTACTAACCGGCAGGGTGGTCGAGACATCGTCCCAAAAGATTGATTCATCCGGCTCTGCATTCACATTCTCCGGCAAAATCACCTGTCCGTCCCAGACATTGGAATTGTAAAAGTAACCGCCCCTCAGGATCTTATTGTCTTTCCGCCTTTCAGCGCCAAGATGCACAGAGAGCTGGTCATCGTATTTTTCATATATGGCAGAGTTTTGCACGTAGCGGAAGTCACCGGCCATGCGGTAGATGTCCCAAGCGTAGCTGAGCCCGGCACTGAGCTCCAGGGGGAGCATGCTGTCATATTCTGCATATCTCAGATCCCAATCAAAATCTGTGGGCAATAGCGCCGAAAGCCCCGCGCCCAGACCGCCGCAATGGTAAAATACACCCGGCTGAAAGCGCATTGTATGCTTGTATTCCCTTACCCGGTCATAGGTTCTCAAAAAGATCACGTCATCCAGGTAGTGCAGTTGATTGTGCAATCCCAGCCCCAGATTGAGCTGATCCGTCACCTGATATCGGGCAATTCCACTGAATTGATGCAGATAGTATTTGGGATAGCGAACCACGATGTCGGCTTCTTGATTGATCACAATGGAAAAGTCGTCCAGGATCAGCGATTTTGGGTTGTTATATATCAACGCTCCGGCGATCTTTGATCCCAGAGGAAAGCTGACGCCCACCATTCCCAAAGGGGTGGTCGAGCTGTATCGGCTGCTGAAGACCAGGCCTTCTGCTTCGACCGGTGGCTTTATGTTAAATTCGGTAAAGATCCGCGTCGAATCCGCCAGGATGATGGCCGGATTGATCAAAGCGCCCTGGGCCGAGCCGGGCACTGCACATCCGGTGTAGCCCCGTCCTGCAGCTTCCACTCCCAGGTAGTTGCGGGAAAACGCTTCATAAAAAGGATTTGTATATTGCGGCATCTTCAGCAAATTCAGACTGTCTGCCGCCTGAGCACTCAGGCTGATGGCCACCAGCAGACTGAGCATCACCAGATATTTTTTCATGCTGTCTACCTCATATCTTTTGTGTTTTAAAGGTTTGACTGCGATCTTTGCCCACCGAAACGACCTTCACCGGTAGTTCCAGTAGATCTTCGACGGCTGTGATATAGGTGCGGGCATTGGGAGGCAGATCGTCCAAATGGCGGGCAGACGTTATATCCTCTTCCCAGCCCGGCAGGGTGATATATATCGGTTCCACCTTTTCCAGATCCAGAGGATGTGCCGGTGGATCTGCCAGTACCTTACTCCCCAGCTTATAGCCCATGCAGATCTTGTGCTCTTTGATGCCGGAAAGCACGTCCAGCAAGGTCAGCGCAATGCCGTCCAGGGTATTCAAGCGGGCTGTGTATGTTGCCAGCACGGCGTCAAAATGTCCAATTCTGCGGGGACGCCCGGTGGTAGAGCCAAATTCGTTACCTTGCTTGCGGATCTGATCCGCCAAATCTCCATCGATTTCGGTGGGGAAAGGTCCTTCACCCACCCGGGTGCAATAGGATTTGAAGACTCCCAGAACGCTGTCCAGATGTCGGGCCGATAACCCGCTGCCGATCCCGATCGCATCGACGATCGTATTTGATGATGTCACATAGGGATAGCTTCCCCAGGTGCGATCCAGCAAACTGCCCTGTGCTCCTTCAAAAAGGATACGGGCATCGCTGATGCGGGCTTCATGCAGGATGGACTCCACCGAGCCCATATAGTTCTTCAAAATCTTCCAGGCTTCGTGCAAAAGAGCCATCAGCTCTTTGATCTCCCCTGCTTCCGGCGTGCAACCGTGAAAAGCATAGAGCTCCTGTATCCGCTTTTTCAAATATGCCCGGTGCGCCAGATCACAAAGACGGATGCCGGTGCGTGAGGTCAGATCCGCATAAGCAGGCCCGATGCCGCGCCCCGTGGTGCCTATCTTTGCACCCTTTAGCAGCTCTTCATTTCTTTTGTCCAGCTTCTGGTGCAAAGGCAAAACCACTCCGGCCTTTTCATCGATCATCAGCCGTCCGTCAAAGTCCAGGCCTCCGGATTCCAGTCCCCTGATCTCTTTTACCAGATTCAGCGGGTCAATCACCACGCCGGAGCCGATCAGGCATTTGGTATTGGGATACAAGATCCCAGAGGGAACGGTGTGAAATACATACTTTCTCCCGTCCACCACGATCGTGTGCCCGGCATTGCTACCGCCCTGAAAGCGAACCACATAGTCCGCATCATTACCTAAATAATCTACTATTTTTGCCTTGGCTTCATCGCCCCACATACAGCCTAAAATTGCAAGTCTTGACATTATCAACTCCATATTTCATTAGAACTCCATCCTAAAAATCAAGAGCACTTTTGTCAATGCAAATCTTTGCAAATCCAGCCCGGCAAGCTTGAGGCTGACTGGGGATCGCAGCCCCGATTTCCCTGAAACACCACCAAAATAAGGTGCTGCAGAAGTCGCACGGCACTATCAAAGCCAATCTTATCCCGGGATCATGCCGCTTTCTTCGCCTGAGCGCAGCATCATTACAGCTTGAGAGGCAGAGTATCCGACCTTGAAAGCTCAGGCAGGGGATCGTTCTCTCATAAAAGCGTTTCAGAGAGGATAAGTCATTGGCATCTCGGCCAAAATATGATTGACAGCAAATCAATTGGATTTATAGTTGAATTCCTCAGCTTGGGGAAAGGAAGACTTATGAGAAGATATATCATTCATGGAGCCGATATCCTCACCTTTGATCCGGAGCGCCCCTATCTCAGCGGGCATGCGATCCTGGTCGAAGATGGCCTAGTAGCCCGCATTGCGCCTTACGAGGATTTGCGGGACGAGATTTGTGAATTTATCAATGCCGATGGCAAGATCTTGCTTCCCGGGCTGATCAATGCGCACCATCACTTCTATTCAACCATGGTCACGGGATTGGGCAAAGCCAAGCCCGCCGCGGACTTTAACGGGGTCCTGGAAAATCTCTGGTGGCGTCTGGACAAGCAGTTGACGCTGCGGGACAGCTATGTGAGTGCGGCGATATCTGCCATCAATGGCATCCGTAGGGGCTGCACTACCGTGATCGATCACCACGCCTCTCCCTATCACATTTTGGGATCACTCAGCCAGATAGCCAAAGCGATCAAAGATACCGGGATCAGGGCAAACCTCTGCTATGAAGTATCGGATAGAGACGGAAAAGAGCGTCGGGATGAAGGAATCCGAGAAAATCTGGGCTTTCTGAAGACCTATGCTGATGGACATGATCCGCATCTGCGGGCCCTCTTTGGTATGCATGCGGCCTTCACTCTGGGCGATGAGAGCCTGAGCATGATCGCTGATCTGGTGCACGAAGGCGGCTATGGCATCCACATCCATGCAGCGGAAGCTCAGAGCGATCAGCGCTACAATATCCAGCATCACGGTAAGCACGTGGTGGAGCGCCTGGCAAAACACGGACTGCTCAATGCCAAAAGCATCCTGGCCCACGGAGTGCATCTCACGCCCAAAGAAATGCTGATGGTGGCTGAATCCGGGGCTGCAATAGTTACCAATCCACAGTCAAATCTAAATAACGCCGTGGGCATTGCCGATGTCTGCAAGATGGTGAAATCTGGCGTGACGGTGGGCTTGGGAACCGATGCGATGACGGTCAATATGCTGGAGGAACTCAGGGTCGGGCTCTGGGCTCAGCACCTGAAGCAGGAAAATCCCTCTGCGGGATTTATGGAGATCGCCTCCACTCTGCTTTATAACAATCCTGCGATCGCACAAAAGTATTGGGGCAAAGGCCACGGAAGCATCACCGAGGGCGCTGCTGCGGATATGATCCTGGTGGATTATGATCCCCACACCCCGCTGAATGCCGAGACCTGGATCGGACATGTGATCTACGGCATCTCACAGGCAGGGGTGAGCAGCACCATCGTGGCTGGCGACTTTTTGATGTGGGAAGGTGATCTACTGCTGGGCTTTGACGAGCAGGAGCTTCTAGCCGAAAGCAGAGCGCTTTCCAAGGCTCTCTGGGAGAGATTTTGATCCCCCCCCAAGCCTCAGTTTATTCTAAAAAAGGAAGATACTATGTTTCAAAAGATACTCGCAAAAGCAAAAGCTTATGAAGAAGATACAGTCAGATTTTTGATGGATATGATCCGCATCCCCGCCTTTTCCACCAAGGAAAAAGAGGTGATAGAATGCATCAAGCGGGAGATGGAAAGTGCCGGATTTGACGAGGTTTTTATCGACCCTCTGGGCAATGTCATCGGCCGTATTGGCGACGGCCCCCGGGTGATTGCCTTTGATGCCCACGTCGATACCGTCTATCCTGGAGATCTCTCATTGTGGGATTTTGACCCCTTTGACGCCCATGTGAAAGATCGTAAGGTCTGGGGCCGTGGCTCCGTGGATCAGGAAGGCGGCATGGCCTCGATGGTCACAGCCGGGCGCATTATCAAAGAACTCGGCTTGCAGAAGGGCTTTACCCTGTATTTTACCGGAACGGTGATGGAGGAGGATTGCGACGGACTCTGCTGGCAATATATCATCAATGAAGACAAGATAAAGCCGGATATGGTGGTGATCACCGAGCCGACAAATATGAATATCTATCGCGGACATCGCGGCAGAATGGAGATGCAGGTGCATGTCAAAGGGCTGTCCTGTCACGGTTCTGCACCGGAAAGAGGGGACAATGCCATCTACAAGATATCGCGCATAGCGCTGGAGATTGAAAAACTGCATGAGAGGCTGCATCACGATGACTTTTTGGGCAAGGGATCCGTGGCTGTCACCGAAGTCCATTTCACCGGACCATCACAATGTGCGGTGCCGGATAGTGCGCGCATCCACCTGGATCGGCGCCTGACCTGGGGCGAGACCCTGGAAACAGCGGTGGCAGAAGTGAAAGAAGCCTGCCGTCTGGCCGGGCATCCCGAAGCCGAGATCGAGGTCTTGACCTATGATGAAGCGGCTTATACAGGCTTGGTCTATCCCACCCAAAAGTATTATCCCACCTGGGTGACGCCGCCGGATTCTCCCTGGGTGAAAGCGGCTCAGAATGCCTATAGACAAAGCCTTTTGCGCGAGCCGAAGATGGATAAATGGACCTTTTCCACAAACGGCGTGGCGATAGCCGGTATGCACGATATCCCCTGCATCGGCTTGGGGCCGGGCAATGAAATCTATGCCCATGCACCCAATGAAGCCACTCCGATCGAGCATCTAACCGAGGCGGCAGCCTTTTATGCCGCCCTAATTCACGAGTTAGGATTATGAACTATTTTCAAAGTTATCGCTGTAGTCAATGCGGAAAAGAATTTGATCCGGACAAGGTGAGCTATCTCTGTCCGGTCTGCGGTCGGAATTTCAAAGCTGGAGTTCCTCTGACCGGCATCCTGGAATGCGTATATGATTACTCTCAGATTGGCAAAGCTTGGAAAGACTTTGTGAAGGCCTTTCCCGATGCCAGCGCT
>CAZWUD010000006.1:0-10355 GCA_964637055.1 uncultured Candidatus Cloacimonadota bacterium | reverse complement strand
GCTTTTCGTAAGATGGACGAGCTTTGCCAGATATTTAGCCCTTTGGACATGGAGCATTACCCCAATCTGCCTGTCGGCAACACGCCGCTGATAGCCGGTACGGGGCTGACGGCAGAAGATCTCTGGTTAAAATTTGACGGAGTCAATCCCTCGGGATCGCTCAAGGATCGGGCTTCCCAATTGATGGTGGCTGAGGCCAGACGCAGGGGGATCAAGGAGATCGTGGCCGCTTCCACAGGGAACGCAGCGTCTTCTCTGGCAGCTCTTTGCGCTTCTTCAGGCATCAAAGCGGTGATCTTTGTCCCTGCCAATGCGCCCCGCGCCAAACTGGTGCAAATCAAGATCCATGGCGCTACCCTCAATCTGGTGGATGGCAGCTATGACGACGCTTTTGCCGCAGCGCTTGACTATTCTCAAAATCACGATTGCCTGAACCGCAATACTGCCTATCACCCCTTTACTATTGAGGGGAAAAAGACGGTCGGCCTGGAGCTTTTTGCCCAGCTCAATCAGGTGCCGGATTGCATCTTTGTCCCTACGGGGGACGGTGTGATCCTGGCGGGGGTGGCCAAAGCCTTCTCCGATCTCAAAGCAGCGGGGATCACAGACCGCCTGCCGATGCTGGTGGCGACTCAGGCCGAAAGCTCGGACGCCATCTGCAGCTATCTGGAGAGCGGCATCTATCGGGATGCGCAGAGCCCTCAGACTGTGGCAGACTCCATCTCTGTGAAGACTCCCGCGGCGGCGCATTTGGCGGTTCGGGTTCTGAAGGAGTCAAAGGGCATGGGCATCCGGGTCAGTGAAGATGAGATCTTGCAGGCCCAGAGGATGCTGGCTGTCCGCACGGGGATCTTTTGTGAACCTTCCAGCGCATCCGCTCTGGCGGCCTATTTCCAGGCTCGGGAGCAGGGCTGGATCCGGGATCAGGCCCAGGTGGTGCTGCTGATCACAGGGCACGGACTTAAAGATATCGATGCGGTCGTCTTTGATGAATAAGATCGGATACTATGACTTTCACGTGCACGCAGGCGAGCTCATCGCCGGGCAAAAGCTGAGAGATTCTTTTGCCGATCTGAAGAAACTGACCGAAAAGGAGCCGGATCCACAGAATCCACCTCTCTTGGGGATTGGTGCATTTGTCACCCAGCGGCCGGATGTCCCTCTCAAAGAGACTTGGGCACGGATGCGGGAAACCGCCCGGCGGGACTTTGGGAAGCCTGTATATTGGCATCTCAGCCCCACTACGAGCAAGGCCGAAGAGATCTATCCTCTCTTGCAAGAAGGATGCGATCTGAAGTTTTACACCACATACCGGGAGGCCGGACTCTATAAAAGCTATGAGGAGATCGGACGCTGGATGGAAGATCTAAGCGATCTGAAGACGCGCATTCTGGTGCATTGCGAAGATGATATCATCGTGCAGGAAAGTTCCGGGCAAAGGTCTTTCTGGGAGCCTTTTGATCACAGCTTGCGGCGTCCCGAAATCGCTGAGCATAAGGCCGTGGACATGGTGCTGAATCTGGCGGTGAAACACCGGCATCCTGTGCATATCGTGCATGTGTCCAGCCCCAGTTCAGCGCTTTTGATCAAAGAGGCCAAGCGGAACTATGAAGGCATCACTTGCGAGACGGCGCCTCACTATCTGTTATTTAATGAACGGCGCCTCAAAGAGCCAGATGCCCACCGTCTGCTTTGCACGCCGCCTTTTCGCAATGAGGACTCCCGCGGCATGATGGTCGAGCTGCTGCAGGATGGGATCTTTGACATCATTGCCAGCGATCACTGTGCCTTTCCGGATGCGCTTAAGGATGATTACAAAGCGGATCTGGAGCATCTACCCATGGGCATTTCAGGGATCGGGACACTCTTCACTTCGGTCTATCAAGCGCTGGTGAAGCCGGGCAAAATCACAGTTAAGCAGCTGGTGGAGCTCACGCAGTCAAATCCGGCCAGACTGATGGGGATTTAGAGGACTATTTATGAAGAAAGCTTTTCGCAATGATGCCGTCGCCAAGGTCACCGGCCAGGCAAAATACACGGATGATTACACTATGCCGGGTATCTTGCACGCGGTGCCTCTGCATGCGCCGATGGCCAGCGCCCGCATCAAATCAATCGATATCGAAGCCGCTTTGAAAGCTGATGGAATAGTCAGGATCATCACTGACAAAGACATCCCCGGCAGTATCAAATCTGGCCAGATCATTCCCGACTATCCCACTTTGGCGCATGAGCGTATCCGCAGCACGGGTGACGTATTGGCGCTGGTGCTGGGAGAAAGCCGCGCGCAGGCTCTGGCGGCACTGGATCTGATCAAGCTCGATCTGGAGCCCCTCCCCGGGCTCTATGATCCCGAAGAAGCAATGAAGCAAGGCGCTTCCCTGATCAATCCCGATCACGGCTCCAATATATGCAATTACCACTGTGTGCGCACCGGCAATATCAGGGAGGGGGAAGATGAGGCGGATCTGATCGTCACGCAGGACTTTAGCACTTCCCGCATCGAGCATGCTTATATGGAAGCGGAGGCCTCTTTGGCGCATATGCGCCCCGATGGTGTGATGGAGGTGATCGGCTCCATGCAACATCCCTTTAGCACCCGCCGTTTTGTGGCTTCCACTCTGGGCTTTGAGCTCAAGGATGTGGAGGTGAAGACCGTCCCGATGGGCGGTGGATTTGGCGGTAAAGACGATACGGCTGCGCTGGTCTGTGCCCGGGCGGCACTTTGCGCTTACCTTTGCCGGCGTCCGGTCAAGCTTACCTACAGCCGGGAAATGAGCCTCCGGGAAAGCTACAAGCGGCATCCTTACAAGATGCAATACCGCATGGGTGTGAAGCATAGTGGCGAGATCTGCTCTGTGAAAGTGCGCATGGTGGCCGATAGCGGAGCTTACTGCAGCGTAACCCCCTGGGTCACATGGCGCAGCACCGTGCAGTGCTGCGGCTGTTACAGCGTTCCCAATGTCCACTGTGACGTCTATGGAGTATATACAAACAACGTTTTTACCGGGGCCTTTCGCGGTTTCGGCTCTCCTCAGGTGAATTGGGCTATCGAGCAGCTCGTGGAGATAGCGGCACAGAAACTGGGCATGGATGAGCTGGACTTCCGCCGCAAAAACATGCTGAAGCAGGACTCCACCACGATCACCGGACAGGTGCTGGATACTCACACAGTTTCCCTTTCAGAAGTGATGGACAGGGTGCTCACCGAGATAGACTATGAGACCAAGCGCAAAAGCTGCTCTTTTGGCGATCCGAATCAGGATAAATGGTATGGTATAGGCTTTGCGATCTCGTATCGGGGCATGAGTCTGGGTGCTGAAGGTGTGGATTTTAACAGTGCCATCCTCAATGTCCAGCCCGATGGATCTGTGCTGTTGGAGACCGGCATCCATGAAAACGGGCAGGGCTCTGAGAGTGCAATGATATTGATAGCCTCTGAGGAGCTGGGTTTGCCCAAATCCCGGATCCGCTACCGTATGCCATCCACTTCCAATATCCCCGATGGCGGCACCACAGTGGCTTCCAGAGGAACCCTTTTGGGAGGCAGTGCCACCACCCAGGCCGCCCGCATCTTAAAGGCTATTATTGCTGAGGCTCTCCAGGAGAAATATGGGCAAAAAGCAGAGCGCTTTGAAGGAGGCCGGATTCTTGATGCAGATGGCCAAAAGATCTGCACCTGGGATGAAGCGATTAAGCTATGCTACAATTCCCAGATCTATCCCTATGCCTTTGGAGTCTTCCGGGCACCCCGCGTGAGCTGGGACGAAAAGACGGGGCACGGTAATGCCTATTTCACCTGGGTTTACGGCTGTCAGGCGGTGGAGCTGGAAGTGGATCCCAAGACGGGGAAAGTGACTCTTTTGAACATGGTCGCCGCTCACGATGTGGGCAAGGCGATCAATCCCGAGATGCTGAAGGGGCAATTCTATGGCGGCATGACCATGGGTGCCGGCTTTGGCCTGATGGAGGAAGTCCCTTTGGAAAAGGGGGCTGTACTGGCCAAAAACCTGCATCAATACAGGCTCTTGCGTGCCACGGACATGCCAGAGATGACCGCCATCATTGTGGAAAATCCAGACCCCAATTCTCTATGCAAGGCCAAAGGCATTGGTGAGCCCGCCATGGAGATCACAGCTCCCGCAATCGCCAACGCCATCTACCGTGCCACCGGCAAAAGATACACTGATCAACCCATCAAGCTAAGGAGTCAGGGTGAAGATAAGAGTAAATAAAAGAGAATATCAGATTGAAGAGCAGGACCTTGACCGTAACCTTGCGGACTGGCTTCGTGAGGATCTGGGACTGACCGGCACCAAGATCGGCTGTGCCATCGGAGTCTGTGGTTCCTGCACGGTATTGGTTAATGATGTGGCCAAACGCAGTTGCATCCTTAGTTTGAAGGATGTAGCGGAGCAAGAGATCACCACCATCGAGGGGCTGGCTTCCGAGGATGGCAGCTTGCACCCTCTGCAACAGGCCTTTGTGGATGCAGGAGCGATCCAGTGCGGATTTTGCACCCCCGGCATGGTGCTCAGCGCTCTGGCCCTTTTGCTCAAAAATCACCATCCTTCCCGGCAGGAGATCCGCCAGGCTCTGAAGGGCAACATCTGTCGCTGCACAGGTTATCAGCAGATTGTAGATGCGGTGGAGCATGCCTCAGGACTGCTCTATCCCCGCAAAGCCAAAAGGTCAGGCAGCGGTTAAAAAACAACAGAGGAAGAAGATATGAAAGAGATAGAGAAAAGATTGCAGGAGCTGGAAAATCTGAAGACAGACTTGTTTGAAAAGGATTTCTTGCTCACCTGGGATAAGAGTGAGGAGGAGCTGATGGCAGTGATGCTGATGGCCGAGATATTGCAGATGCTACACAAAGAGAAGAAGCCCTGGAGGATCTTTGATTATGGCCTGGCTATCTCCATCTTTAGAGACAATAGCACCCGCACCCGCTTCAGCTTTGCCTCGGCAGTGAATGGCCTGGGGCTGGGGCTGGCGGAGCTGGATGAGGTAAAATCCCAGATCGCTCACGGCGAGACCGTTCGTGAGACGGCCAATATGATCTCCTTTCTCACCGAAGTGATCGGCATCCGGGACGACATGTATCCCGGCGAAGGTCACAGATATATGAAAGAAGTGGCAGACGCCGTCGATGAGGGACACCAAAATGGCGTTCTGGCACAGCGTCCGATTGTCGTAAATCTGCAATGCGATCTGGACCACCCCACCCAGAGCCTTTCTGATATGCTGAAGCTCAAGGACTATTTTGGCTGTTGGGAAGCGCTCAGGGGCAAAAAGATCGCCATGAGCTGGGCCTATTCGCCTTCATACGGCAAGCCGCTTTCAGTCCCGCAGGGCGTGATCAACCTCATGACCCGCTTTGGTATGGACGTGGTGCTGGCTCATCCCAAAGGATATGATCTATTGCCCCAGACTTTGGACAGTGCCCGTGCCTTTGCCCAAAAGAGCGGAGGGTCATTTAGCAAAGTGCACAGCATGCCCGAAGCCTTCCGAGATGCCGACGTGGTCTATCCCAAATCCTGGGCTCCGATGGCCGTGATGCAGCGCCGCACCGAGCTCCTCAAAGAAGGCGATAAAGCCGGTCTGGAAGAGCTCGAAAAGCAATGCCTGGCAGAAAACAAACGCCATATCGACTGGGAATGCAGCGAAGAGATGATGAAGCTCACCCGCGACGGCAATGCACTCTATGAACACTGTCTGCCCGCTGATATCAGTGGCGTGAGCTGTGAGCGGGGCGAAGTGGCCAAAAGCGTGTTTGAACGCTACCGTCTGCACAGCTATCAGGAAGCCGGATTCAAGCCTTTTGTGATCGCCGCCATGATATTTTGTAGCAAGATCATAAGTCCTGCCGCAAAGCTCAAAGAATTTATCTAAATCCAAAGTTTGCCTACCATCAGGGCAGGCATAAATGACTATATACAAAGAGGAGAACTAATGCCAAAACTCATTACAAAGCGAAATGCTGAAATCATAAAGAAAAACGCTGCCCGCTGCAAAGCCCGGGGCATTGTCCTGCCCACGATCAGGCAGCAGATGAATCCCTCCACCATTTCCTCCGCATTGCAGGGACAGATCAGCAAGGTGGATATGGATGGACTCAGTCCGCTCAATCTCTTCCGCATCAGTTGGAAAAACGATATCAACACCGGGGGATTTGGAGCTCCGAACTACCTGGAGATCCCCGCATCGATTAGTGGAGTAAAAGCCCGCATTTTTGGTCTCATCGGCAAATACTTTCCCACCGGATCTCACAAGGTGGGAGCGGCTTATGGCTGTTTACTTCCGCTTTTGGTGAGCGGTCAATTTGATCCCGAGACGCAAAAGTCCGTCTGGCCATCCACCGGCAATTACTGTCGTGGCGGAGCTTTTGATGCTGCACTTTTGGATTGCCCCGCCGTGGGGGTGCTTCCCGAGGGGATGAGCCAGGAGCGCTTTGCCTGGTTGCGCAAGATTGGGGCCGAGATCATTCTGACCCCAGGCAGTGAATCAAACGTAAAAGAGATCTATGACAAATGCGATGAGCTGAGCCACGACCCTCACTATACCATTCTAAATCACTTTGAAGAGCCGGGAAATACTTTTTGGAATTACCATGTAACCGGATCTGCCGCCTGGGATGCTTACAATCTCGTCAAAAAACCGGGGGATCATCTCAGCGCTTTTGTGAGCGCCAGCGGCTCTGCGGGCACCATCGCTGCAGGAGATTTCTTGAAAAAGCACAATCCCCACACTATGATCACTGCCGCAGAAGCCCTGCAATGCCCCACCATGCTGAATAACGGCTTTGGCGAGCATCGCATCGAGGGTATAGGTGACAAACACATCCCCTGGGTGCACAACGTGCGCAGCACAGATAATGTGGCCGCCATCGATGATGAGCACTGCATCCGGCTGCTGCGTCTCTTCAACGAAGCCAGAGGGCATGAATGCCTGAGATCAGCAGGCGTAAAGGACTCTGTGCTTGCCAGGCTCCCGCTTTTGGGCATCTCCTCGATTGCCAATCTTTTGGCAGCGATCAAGACGGCCAAATACTATGAACTGGATGAACACGATCTGATCTTTACCTGTTTCACCGATTCTGCACAGATGTATGCCAGCCGTCTGACTCAGCAAAATGCAGCCAGGGGAGAATACAGAGACATCGATGCTGCGATCGACATGGAAGGCTGCCTCAGAGCGCAGAGTTATGACAATTTCATCGAGCTGTCCTATCAGGATAAAAAACGCATTCACAATCTGAAGTATTTTACCTGGGTCGAACAGCAGGGACGCAGTGAAGAAGAGCTCCGCCGCCAGTGGAGCCCTGAGTATTGGAGAGAAACCTTCGAAGAAAATCTGGACGAGCTGGATAATGCCATTGATGAATTTAACTCCCTCTGATATCCACGCGATCATCCTCGCTTCCGGCAAAGGCAACCGCTATGGGATGCCAAAGTCCGGCGCAAGTGTGGACGGTCTGCTCTTTACCCAAAAAATCAGCCAGAGCCTTTTGCATGCAGGCTTTTGCAATATATTTCTGGCCCAGGATATGGATACCGATAGCATGCTGGAGACCTTGCAAGAGGCAGTGTCACAGATCAGCGAAGTTCCAGAGCTATATATGGTCTGGCCGGTGGATCACCCTCTGGTAAAGCCGTCGACCATCGGCGAGCTCTTCCTGATGGCACAAGAGAATCCGGATTGCGTGATCAAGCCGGAATATCAGGGACAAAGAGGACATCCGATCCTGATCCCTTCCAGTCTCGATCTTTCAAAACCCGGCTACCACAGCCTCCGCGAGCTGATCCGCTATAGCGGCATCGGCACCGTGATCGTACCGGTGGAAGATCCCGGCATCATCTGCAATATCAACAAACCGGAAGATCTGCCAGATGCACTCAAAAAATACTCACAGGAATAGATGATGGATATACTTGAATTGATGCAAAATCGCCACAGCCTGCGCGACTTCAGCGCAGAGCCCATACCCAAAGAGATATTGAGAGAGATCCTGGAAGCAGGACGCCTGGCGCCCTCTGCGCAAAATCGCCAGCCCTGGCGCTATATCGTATTCACAGATCCGGATAAGATCCGTGAATTGACCCGGCAGACAGGGCTGATCGGGCTCAGCAATTTCTTCATCAAGGATGCACCCTGCGTGATCATTGCCTGTGCGGATATGAAGAAAAACACACGCCTCAACGGCCAGGATTACTATCTGGTGGATACCGCCATCTCTTTTCAACAGATGATGCTGATGGCCTTTAGCCACGGCATCGGATCTTGCTGGATGGCAGCTTTTTCTGAGAAGATTTTGGCCAAATATCTGGATCTTCCCCCAAAATGGCGCATCGTGGCCGTCTCTCCCTTTGGCTATCCCAAGGGCAAGAAACGGCTCTATTCAAAAGCCCTGTCAGCACTTGCGGGAAGCAGCAAACGCCTGCCGCTTTCCGAGATCGTAGATTTTCGGGATTAACCTGACCCTTTACTGTTTCCGAGCCCGGGCTTTGCCTGAGATTTCAAAGTCGGATACTCTGCCCTTTAAGCTGTGATGATGCTGCGCTCAGGCGAAGAAAGCGGCACGATCCCAGGATGAGATTGGCTTTGATAGTGCGGTGCGGCTTCTGCAGCACCTTAATTTATATATTGAAAAAGCCCCGGAATCGCTCCCGGGGCTTAGTTATTTTATATATTCATTATGATTATTTCATCAGTATCATCTTCCTGGATTCCTGGTAGTTTTTGGTGCTCAGACGGTAGAAATACAGTCCGGAAGACACCGAGCGTCCCTGCGTGTCACGACCGTCCCAGACCAGGCTGTGAGAGCCGGCGGCAAAATGACTGTTTGCCAGTTGGCGCACGAGCTGTCCTTTGGAATTATAGATCCTGAGGCTGGCAGGAGCTGCTTCGGCCATGGTGAAGGAGATATTGGTGGTGGGATTGAAGGGATTGGGGTAGTTCTTTCCCAGTTTGGTCTGCAGCTCTGGGCTGAGGCCATCTTCATTGCCCACGTAGGGGAAGGGGACCCTGATCACGTCTGTGGGAGTTCCTTCCTCACCCAAATACATGGGGACGATATAGTAGCGGTAGATGCCTTCGAGATCGAAAGTCTCTGTGTATGTGGTCTCTTCGGTCTCAAGTGCCATTACAAAAGGACCGCTGTCAAACTTGCGATAGACTCTGTATCCTGAAACAGTGAATACAGGCTCGAGCGGGCTGTTCCAGAGCATTACGAAGAGTCCGGTATTGTTATCCACCTCGAAGGTCGGGCTATCCACGGCGGGCAGTTCGATCAAGGTAAATTCTGTGCTGACCACGTAATTATCTACATTGATCTGGACGTTGTTTAGCGTGGACTCCTGGTGTCCGGGCATGGCGGCAGTGACCGAATGTATGCCATTGGTCAGATACAATCTGAAGCTGCCGTCTGAAGCCGGGATAGTGGCAAAGCGTCGGGACGAGCTCACTCTGGCCATAGAGGAGTCCATGCCGGAAGAGGGATAGATCGTTCCCTGGACAAATCCGGTCTTGAGATTGACGTCGGTAAGCTGGAAGTTGTCGATCAGCCATCCTTCGCCGGAGACCGAGCCATTGGAGCCCAGGCGGAAACGGAACATCACTTCCTGATCCGCGTATGCCGCCAGATCAAAGCTGGCCAGGACCCAGGCATTGCTGCTTCCGGTCCAGCCGTCCTCGGAATTGAGTCCGCCCAGAGAGCTACCATTGTAGCCGCCGATGGGAGAAATCACAGTCCAGTTGTTACCGGCATCGGTAGAGATCGAGACGTTGATGCCGTCATAGCCTTCTTCCACATCGTAGTATTGCTGGAAGTTCAGCTCGCTGGTGTCACCCAGGTAATATTTGGGAGTATAAAGGTGGTAACTTACGTTTATGGGATAACCCCCGCTGAGGTTTGTACCCCAGACCTTTTCTCCGCTGTAAGCATTGGTTTGCGTGGGAACGCCCCAGGTCCAGCCGGTTTCGGAGATAAAGCCGCCGTTGTTGAGCTCAAATTCATGCTCGACATTGGGCAGATTGAAGGGAATATGCAGGGTCACGGCCACCGGATCACCACTGGCAGGAGTGGCGGTGAAATTCAGGGGCAGATAGCTGCCTCCCCCGCCCATGCCGGTGAAATCAAGGTCATAAACAAGTTGCATAATCTGATTTCCAGCTATGGTGATGTCTTCGATCGTGGGATTTGCAATCGTCAGGGTGGGTATGTCCGAGCTCAGTTCTGCGCTCACCTCGCGGGCTTCCACATCACTGGCATTACGCAGGTTGATCACAAGTTTCACGGCCTCGTCGGGATCGATCACGCCGTTGAAATTGCCCTCATAATCCGAGATCATGAAGGA
>CAZWUD010000005.1:0-20988 GCA_964637055.1 uncultured Candidatus Cloacimonadota bacterium | reverse complement strand
TGCAGCTATCCGGCAGAATAATGCGTTCCACACTGCTGTGGGAGATGTCGCGCTCGTGCCAGAGGGCGTTATTTTCCAGCGCTGCGGTGGCATTGGCACGGAGGATGCGGGCGAGGCCGCAAAGTTGCTCGCTGAGGATGGGATTGCGTTTGTGCGGCATGGCGGAACTGCCCTTTTGGCCGCGGGTAAAGTTTTCCTCTGCTTCATTGACTTCGGTGCGCTGCAGATGGCGGATCTCCAGGGCGATCTTGTCCAAAGTGGAGCCGATCTGAGCGATGACAAAGAGGAATTGGGCATGACGGTCACGCTGGATCACCTGGGTGGAAATCTTCACGGGCGCCAGCTCCAGATGACGGCAGGCGCGCTCTTCCACCTCCGGGCTGAGGTGGGCATAGTTTCCCACTGCGCCGGAGATCTGGCCCACGCTGACGATGCGGTTGGCCTCCTGCAAACGGCGGATATTGCGCTGGGTCTCGTCATACCAGAGGGCAAATTTGAGGCCGAAGGAGGTGGGCTCGGCGTGGATGCCGTGGCTGCGCCCCATGCAGAGGGTATTGCGATCTTCACGGGCGCGGAGTTTGAGGGTTTCGCTGAGGCGGTAGAGTTCGGAAAGGATCAATTCCCCGGCCTGCTTGAGCTGCAGAGCAGTGGCAGTGTCCAGCACATCTGAGGATGTCATGCCATAATGAATCCAGCGAGAGGCGGGGCCCACGTATTCGGCCACATTGGTCAAAAAGGCAATCACGTCATGCCGGGTGACTTCCTCGATCTCGCCGATGCGTTCCACGTTAAAATCGGCCTTCTCAGAGATCTGCCGATAATCGCTATCGGGGATCATGCCCATTTCGTGCATGGCGGCAGCGGCGGCAAGCTCCACGTCCAGCCAGCATTGATAGCGGTTTTCCTGAGTCCAGATGCGTTTCATTTCCGGTAATGTATATCTTGCAATCATTTAGTTTCCCATTATTCCTTGAAAGAGTTTCATCATGTCCACTCCCTGAAAGAGTTCCATGAGGTTTTGTCCGCCGGGCTCGCCTTTGGGCAGAGGGGTGATCTGAGGTCTGCTGTATGTGATCTCGTCAAAGATCAGCCTCATTGAGACTCCCTGAGCAGCCCGAATAGCGATCTCGTCCAGTTCCGCGGAGCGGGTATAACTGAGATCGATCCGGGTGCCGGAATTGCTGTCAATCACAGATTCCAGGCGGTATTTATCACTAAATTTCACGCTGAGACTATCGCGGGTGACGGCCTTTTCGCGGATGATCTCAGCACCGTATTTATCAAAGAGGTAGTCCGAAGTGGCAAAAAGAGCCTGAGTTCCCTCGGGTATTTTATCCTGCAGATTGAGCTTTTCCAGGATCGGCATGGCGAGGGATTTCATGGCAAAATAGCGCCCCAAATATACGGACATGAGGGGGGAGCCGGATGCGCCCAAGAGGCCGCCTTCGATGAGGTCCATGCGCATCTCCTCCACGCTTTTGGCGATCACAAATGGCTTGCGCAGGCTGAAACCAAGTGCAGAGATCTCTGCAATGCCATTGCCTTCAAAGCTTTCCCAGCGCTTAAGCTCTGCCCTGAGCAGATCTTCATCGCTCGGCCGCAGACCCGAACACGAGGCCAGCAGGATGCTGATCATAATCAGGCTCGCCAGCAAAATGCGGTTCATGAAGTCCTCCTGTATAGTAATGAAATGCCGATCACAGAGGCTATCAGCATCAGGATCGAAAGGAATTGGCCGATGCTCATAAAGCCAAAGATAAAGCCGAAATCTTGATAAAAAGGCAGATCATCCGGCACGCGTACAAATTCGATCAAGAAACGCATGATGCCATAGCCGCCGATGAAACACCAAAAAGCCAGCCCGTCGCGGAGCCTCTTTTTGAGCATCACCCAGGACATCAGCCCCAAAATGAGGCCTTCCGCCAGCATTTCATAGAGCTGGGTGGGGTGCCGGGGCAGCTCTCCCGCTCCGGGGAAAACCATGCCCCAGGGCAGAGTGGTGACCTTGCCCCACAGCTCGGCATTGATAAAGTTTCCCAGCCGTCCCAGGCCGAGACCTATCGCCACCAAAGGCAGTGCGGCATCCGCCATCGCCATAAAAGAAAGCTGGCGTTTGCGGCAGAAAAGCCAGCCGGCCAGGATCACGCCCAGCGCTCCGCCATGAAAGCTCATGCCTCCTTCCCAAACGGCAAAGATGGCCAGAGGGTGGCTCAGGTAGTGCAGAAAGTTGTAAAACACCACATAGCCCAGCCTTCCGCCGATGATGACGCCCAGCATCACATAGAAGATCACGGATTCATAGTCTTCACGCTCCAGCCGGATATCTTTGAGCCGTAAAAGCGGGCGATACAGGAAGTAAGCTATCACAAAGCTCAGCACATAAAAGAGCCCGTACCAGCGAATCTGCAGATTCAGCCCCAATAGGGAAAAGCTGGCGATTTCGGGGTTTATATTCGGAAAAGTCAGCATAGTTATCTCTTTGTAAATTGGTCCAGACGCTTGACGATCAGATCCACGCCTTCATCGACCTCGCCTTCAAACTTTTCGACCTGCTTTTCATGCTTGGGACTGAAGATATTCAGCACCTGAGTGGGGGAGCCATTGAGCCCAATCATGGTCTCATCCAGGCCCAGATCCTCTGCGTTTAACACCTTGAGCTCAGCCTTTTTGGCATTGCGTTTGCCACGCAGGGAGGGCAGACGGGGGGTATTGATCTCTTTGACCACGGTGATCAGGCCCGGAAGCTTCATCTCGACGGTATCATAACCGTCTTCCATCAGGCGTTGCACGCGGGCTTTGCGATCATCAATGCTCTCGATCTTGCGCACAAAACAGGTCTGTGGAATATCCAGATGCGCGGCAATCCCGGGGCCCACCTGAGCGGTATCTCCGTCAATGGCCTGCTGTCCGGTGAGGATCAGGGTGTAATCCCCCAGATGGCGGATGGCACTGGCCAAAGTGTAGCTCGTGGCCCAGGTATCCGCTCCGGCAAAACTGCGATCGGAGAGCAGCACGATCTCGTCCACTCCTAAAGAGATAGCCTCACGCAGGGTCGATTCCACCTGAGGGGGACCCATGCTGATGGCTGTAATGGTGCCGCCGTGGGCTTCCTTGAGCCGCACCGCCTCTTCTACTGCATAAGCATCAAAGGGATTGAGGATACTCTCCACTCCTTCCCTGACCAGGGTGTTTGTGACGGGATCGATCTTGATCTCGGTGGTATTTGGAACTTGTTTGACACAAACTATATATCGCATTGGGGCTCCTTTTAGCTGTAAAATTCTTTGATACTGGCGACCACATATTCCTGCATATCAGTGGTCAATTCCGGGTAGATGGGGATGGAAAGCACGTTCTGGGACATCTCTTCGGCCACCGGTAGTTTACCCTTTTGACATGGCACCGAAGAGAAACACTCTTGCAGATGCAGCGGCAGGGGATAGTAAACCGCACAGCCGATGCCCCTATTCTTCAGATGCGCCTGCAATTCATCCCGGCGCTCGCAGATCATGGTATATTGGTTATAGATGCTCACCGCTTTGGGGTCGATATAGGGAGTTCGGATGCCGGCCACGCCCCTCAGATGCTCGTCATAGAAGGCTGCATTGGCGCGGCGCTGTTCACTCCAGCCGGCCAGTTTGGGGAGCTTTTTGAGCAGCACCGCTGCCTGGACGGTATCCAGACGGCTATTTAGCCCCACCCATTTGTGGTAATACTTGGGGTTTTCCCCATGCACGCGCAATTGCCTGAGCCCGGCGGCCAGCGTGTCATCATTGGTCAGACACATGCCCGCATCGCCCATGGCGCCCAGATTCTTGCTGGGGAAAAAGGAAAGCGTGCCGATATCGCCAAAAGAGCAGCTCATCTGGCTGTTCCAGGTAGAGCCAATGCCCTGAGCGTTATCTTCCACCACCTTCAGATTGTGCTTTTTGGCAATCTGCATGATGGCGTCCATATCTGAGCATTGCCCAAAGAGATGCACCGGCATGATGGCCTTGGTGCGGGGTGTGATGGCGGCTTCGATCTTGGTGGTGTCCAGATTGAAGGTCTTGGGATCGATGTCCACAAAGACCGGCCTGGCGTGATTGCGCCAGATCGACGAGGCGGTGGCAAAGAAGGTGAAGGGAGTGGTGATCACCTCGTCGCCTTCCCCGATGCCCAGCGCGTGGATGGCCAAAACCAGGGCGTCTGTTCCCGAGGCACAGCCGATGGCGTGCTTGATGCCCAGATAGTCCTGCATCATTTCTTCCAGCTCTTTGACCTGCTCACCCATAATGTAATGATGGGTGGCAAATACCTTTTCCATTTCCTGGCGAATCGCCGGCATCAGCTCTTCATATTGTGCGTGTAAATCCAGCATGGGAACTTTCATCTTCTTTAAAACTCCTTTATTTTGCGAGGTTTTGCACCCCAATTAAGATCGTGATTGCAGAGGCTGTGACGCCAATGATATCCCTGACGTCTGTCCAAAAGCTACGGTCCCGTTTATCCGGGACAAAGATCATATCTCCGGGATGCAGCTCCATGTCTTTCTTGGGCTTGACCCAGTTTCCACTGTCGCCCAGCATCACCCGGATGCTCATATATCTTCTGTTATTATCATATCCACCGGCCTGCTCGACGTAGTAACGCCAGTTTTTACCCTCCACAAAGGGAATCAGCCCGGGATTGTCCACATGTCCGCTGACCCAGATCATATCCAGTTTTGGGGGAATGTAGATCTGATCTCCGGCTTGCAAAATGTGTTCACCCTCAGCGCCCTCAGTCTCGATGATGCGGCGAAAGTCCACGCTATAGCGGCCTTTGGCCTGATGCATCTTGGCTCTCATATATGAATACTCAATGGGGCTGAGCTCTGTGAAGTTATGCTGTTTGAGGTGTTCAAATTCGGGATCCGGCTCGGCATTGAAATCCTGGTTCAGGATCAAGGCATTGTCCAGATCAGCGTCCTGGGTGAGACCTCCAGCGCTCTGGATCAGATCCCAAATGCCGGTCTCCCGGGTGATCTGATAATCACCCTGATAGAGGACTTCTCCACTGATGGTGACCATCCTGCGCTTTTGATAGCGGCTGTTTAGCGGCACCATCAGAAGGTCGCCGGCATGCAGTTTTAGATCCCTCAGAGAGGCATCTTCTTCCAGATTCAGAGAGCGCACCTGGTAGGAGGCGTCCCCCCCCTGATATGAAGAAAGCCGCAGTGCAGCCAGATCCGCTCCGGGAATGGGGCCCAGGGCCAGCTCCAAAAGATCGCCGACAGTATCGCCGGCCTTGTATTCCAGCTTTCCGGGCATGGCCACGGCCCCAGAGATCTCCACCAGCTCCGCTGCCGCCGGGACATGAACGTGGTCCCCATCACGCAGGAAGGGGTTTTGTCCGATATCTCCCCGACGATAAAAGCTGAGCAGGTCATATTCACTCTTTTCACCCTGCCGCATGAGCTGCAGATGGCGCAGTCCCATCATGACGCTTTCCGGCTTGTCACCGGCCGCATCTGCCCTGAGCTCAGGAATGGGATGCACTTTCAAAAGAGGCTCGATATCCTCGGGACTCCGGGCTTCATCTGGCAGTGCCGGATCCGGCATCTGGGCCAGATACACAAGGTCAGACAGTCGATCCACTCGGGAGATTTTGTAAGTGCCGGGATTCTCCACCTGTCCGCTGATGCTCACCGAAATCATGACCATAGAGTCCGAGATCAGGCTTTGAGCGCCAGCCAGAGAAATGCTGAGAATCAGCACAAGGATACAGATATATTTAGTGTTCATAATACTCTATCATGCGGTTGATGATGTCGTCCAGGCTATGTTGCGGTTCATAAGCTATGGCTTCATGGATTTTGCTGAGATCCGGCATGCGGTTCATCATATCCTCAAAGCCCTCTTCAAATGCCGCTTCATAGCTCATGTATTCGATCTTGGATTTGCTGTCACACATGAGCTTGACCTTCTTGGCCAGATCGGTGATGCTGATGGATTCGGTATTGCCCACGTTGAAGATCCTGCCTTCACAATCAGGGCTGTTCATCAGCTTGATAAATGCGCCCACCACATCCGAGACATCGGCAAAACAGCGGGTCTGTTCACCGGTGCCATAGACCACGATCGGCTGATCCAAAAGCGCAGCTTTGATGAATTTTGGCAAAACCATGCCGTATTGCCCGGTTTGCCTGGGACCCACGGTATTAAAGCAGCGCACGATCACCACCGGAAGTCTCTTTTCCCGGTGATAGGCCAGCGCCAGAAACTCATCAATGGCCTTGGAGCAGCTGTAGCCCCAGCGGCTGATGTGAGTCGAGCCCAGAAGGCGGTCATCTTCCTCAGAAAAGGGAACTTTCTCGTTTTTGCCATAGATCTCACTGCTGGAAGTGATCAGGGCTTTGGCCTTGTATTTATTGCAGAGCTCCAGCACATTTTCCGTGCCCACGATATTGGTCTTCAGCGAGAGTAAGGGATTTTCTATGATGTATTTCACACCCACAGCGGCAGCCAGATGATAGACTTGCTTCACCTTGGAGATGAGCTGGTCCATCAGCTCCCGATCGAGGATGCTTCCGGTGTAAAAGTGGAATTTGGGATTGTCTCGAAAGCCCTCGATATTGTCCAGGCTCCCGGTGGAAAGGTTGTCAATTGCGAAAACTTCATGGCCTTCAGCCAAGAGGCGTTCTGCCAGATGCGAACCGATGAAGCCCGCGCCACCTGTGATCAGTAGTTTCATTATCTGCTCCGTAAGACGTTATTGGAGCTGCCATTTAAGCAGATCTCCAGTAGCGGTAACAATATCTGCCTGCTGAGATTTTGTCAATGAAAAAGCAAATTAGCATCATATTTACTCTGCCTGAGAACGGTGATAATCTGCATCAGCGCCATCGCAGACGATTTTGCGCTTGACAAATTTCCCAGCCACAAGCGAAAGTGGCGGTCAAAAGAATATTGTAACAGCGAGAAGGCGATGGCAACAACTAAACCAAAGAAAGCAAAGATTGACCCGGCGGCGATTTTGAGGATTCTCACCCGAAACAGGATGAAGAACTTCCGTGCGCATATCCCGATCCACATCGAAAAGAAGAATTATATAGTGAAAACCGCTGACTCCCGGGAAGAACTCCAGGCCGCCCTCAAGCTTCGCCATGACGTATTTCTCTCTGAACTGCTCAAAAAGCGCAAACGCTCCGGCATTGATAAGGACAGATTTGACAAACTCTGTGACCACCTCATCATCATCGACAAACGCACAGGTAAGCTGATCGGCACATACCGCATGCAAAGCTCGCTCTTCAATAAAAAGTGGTATACCGCCACCGAATTTCACATGAAGCAGATCAAGCGCCTGCCCGGCACCAAGCTGGAATTGGGGCGTGCCTGCGTGCACCCGGATCATCGCAATGGAGTCACCATCGCCCTGCTCTGGGAGGGAATCACCCAGTACATCAAATCCAGCGGAACCAAATACCTCTTCGGCTGCTCCAGCATAAAAACCACGGACAGCGCCGAGATCCTCCGCATCTACAAATACCTCTTGCAAAACGGCCACCTGAGCAACGAACACCGCGTACGTCCACGCGGCAAATTCCGCATTCCCGGCATGAAACGCCAGATCCTCTCCGGCGTAGATCCGGGGCAAATCAGTGCGGCGAAGATGAAGGATATGGTGCCTTCGCTTTTGGCCTCATACCTGCGCGCTGGCGCACTGGTCTGCGGCTCGCCTGCACTGGATAAAAACTTTCAGTGCATAGACTTACTCACTATCCTGGACGTCAGCAAGCTGCAGGATAAAGCCATCCGGAAACCCCGCGATTGAGCTTTCATGGCCAAAATCTACTATTCCTTTGCCAATCTACTGAACCTGGTGGACTTCTTCACCCGGGGCTGGTGGATCGCCATCACTTGCCGGGATCCCATTCGCCGGCGGCAGCGCAATATCGCAAATACTCACAGGATGTCTCGCAAATTTTGCCGCTCTCTGCAGATTGCGGTCACACTCAAAAACCCTGAGCGCCTGAGTGAACTCAAAGACCAAGCCTACCTGATGGTCTCAAACCACATTTCCTACACCGATATTCTGGTGCTGGCCAGCATCGAAAAACTGGTCTTCATCACTTCCGTGGAAATGAGAAATAGTCCCTTTTTGGGAGCCGTGACCCGTCTGGGCGGCAGCCTTTATACCAACCGAAAAAGTCCCGTCAGCCTCAAACAGGAGATCCAAAATTTTAGCGACGCCATCGATCAGGGTTTCAAAGTGGTGCTCTTTCCGGAGGGAACTTCATCCGAAGGACGCAACGTGAAAGATTTCAAACGTTCACTTTTTCAGATCGCCCGCAATTCCGACTGCCGGATCTTGCCGGTCTCTATCCGATACACCACGATCAACGGCCGCCCCTTTGACGATTCCAATCGCGACCTAGTGGCCTGGTATGGCGATATGAGCTTTGCTCCTCATTTTTTGAAGCTCTTAGGCCTCAAAATAGAGGTGGAAGTCGAAATTTTAGAGTCTATAGTCCAGACAGCGACTAAAACGCGCACAGGGCTCTCTGAGGCCGTTTACAGACAAATCAGCAATTCTTACCATAAAGTGCAAAATAGTATTTGACAGATTCTCACAGGTCGGTAAACAAAGCATCAGATAAATAGTCTCGCAAAGAAAAAGGAGAAGTCATGGCAAAAAAAGATTCGGAAAGACTCAGACTCGGCAAAATCAACTATCTGCTCTTGATCATCAGCGCAGTACTCTTGATCGTGGGATATGTGATCATGAGTTTTCAGGAGATCACGATCTCTCCCTTGATCCTGATCCTGGTTTACGTGATCATCATCCCCATTGCGATTTTACTGCCGCCACGCAAGAAATAGATGCAACTGCTAAATGACGAGCAAATTGCTGAACTGAGTCGCTTGCAGCTCAGCGCCCGACAGATCGTGGAAGGATTTCTGATCGGTCTGCACAAATCCCCCTACCACGGATTTAGCGTGGAATTTGCCGATCACCGTCAATACAATCCCGGCGAATCGCTCAAAGATGTGGATTGGAAGATCGTTGCCCGCACCGGACGCTACTATGTAAAGCGCTATGAAGAAGAGACCAATCTACGCTGTTTTATTCTTTTAGACCACAGCAAATCAATGTTTTACGGCTCTGGCGAGACCAGCAAGATGGACTATGCCAAGCGCCTGGCCGCCGCGCTGAGTTGGCTGATGATCGGCCAGAAGGATGCTGTGGGACTCTACACTTTTCACAATCAAATCTCTTCTGCACTCAGTCCCAAAGCCTTCCGGTCTTACAGCGCCCAGATCTTTGCCCGGCTGGTGCAGCTAGAGCCCCAAGAGAGCACGGATGTGCTGACCCCTCTCCATCAGATAGCGGAGAGCATCAAAAAACGCAGCCTGGTCATCCTGATCTCGGACCTTTTGGATGACGACGACAAGATCATCCAGGCTTTCAAACATTTCCGCAATCATCAGCACGAACTTCTGGTTTTCCACATCTATGACCCCAAAGAGCAGAATCTGGAATTTAAACGCGAGACCCAATTTATCGACAGCGAAAGCGGGGAAAAGATCACCATCAATCCCTGGCAACTGCGCAAGGACTATCGTGAGCGCTACGATGCCTTTTACCAAAAACTCATGGACAATTGCCATCAGATCGAGGTGGAATACAATCCGGTTTGTATAGACACCGACATCTCATCACTACTCATCAAATATCTGAATAAGCGTAAGAAAGGACTATGATGCGCGAGATTTCCACCCGCGAGATTCAGGCTGCCGTATATGGGGCCATCACTGAGATTTCTTACCATTGTCATCCCCGACTGACCGAGCTGCTGGAGGTTGCGCTTTCACGTGAAACATCCGAGCTTCCCCGGGACATCCTGCAGACTATTTTGCAAAATCATCGGCTCTCCCCCTCCACGCATATCCCCCTTTGTCAGGATACCGGGACCACAGTGGTCTTTGCCGAAATCGGCAATCAGGTCCGGATCACCGACGGGCTATTTTCAGATGCAGTGAATGCCGCCGCTATTCAAGCTCAGGCCAAATGCCCTCTGCGCGCCAGCATCATCACTGATCCACTCTTTGATCGGGTAAACAGCGGCAACAACTCCCCCGCTGTGATTCATACCCGGATCGTGGCCGGTGATAGAGTCCGCCTGATGATAGCCCAAAAAGGCGGCGGTGCCGAAAACATGAGCTTCATGAAGATCTTCAGTCCATCAGTTGGAAAAGAAGCCATTATCGAATACATCACGGAAGGGGTGATTTCAGCCGGATCACGTCCCTGCCCGCCTCTGATTTTGGGCATCGGCATCGGGAGTAATTTTGAGGGAGCGCCACTTTTGGCCAAGAAAGCCCTCTTTGAGCCTCTGGGCAGAAAGCATCCCGATCCGCGTTACGGAGAAATTGAAGCTGAGATCCTCAGGCTTGTCAATGAACGGGGCTGTGGTGCTCAGGGTTTTGGCGGAGTGACCACCGCCCTGGCAGTTCACATTCTCCATGCCCCCTGCCATATCGCCAGCCTTCCGGTAGCGGTCAATATCCAGTGCCATGCGCATCGACATAAGGAGATCTGGATCTGATGAAAGAGATTAGATTGAAACTACCCATGAGTGCTGAGCAGATCCGGTCTTTGCAGCCGGGAGATAAAATCCTGCTTACGGGCATCGTATATACAGCTCGTGATCAGGCGCACAAGCGTATCCTGGAGATGATCAATAAGGGCGAGGACTTACCCTTTGAGCTTTCACAAACGGCCATCTTTTATTGCGGACCCAGTCCGGCTGCTCCGGGCAAGGTCTGTGGGGCGATTGGTCCCACCACCAGTTCGCGCATGGATTCTTTCAGCGAGGATATGTTCAAGGCCGGCTTGCGGGTGATGATCGGCAAAGGTGATCGCAATGCGGAGACCTTGAGGCTGATTCGGAATTATTGCGCCTTGTATTTAGTCGCTGTGGGTGGAGTTTCGGCCGTACTGGCTCGCAGCATTGTTTCATGTGAAACATTTCTCTGGGAGGAATTGGGAGCAGAGGCGGTTTTTCGGGTGGAATTTCGGGATTTCCCGTGCTATGTGTATGCTGATTGATTAGTTAGCACGCAGATTTTGTTTGAAGTTTTTGGATTTCACCACCGAGAACACCGAATACACCGAGGAATGGGATTGAAATAGGGGTTTGAAATTGTGAGCTTGTGAAATGATCGGTTTTCCCATCAAATTGGAGTGCTTTCGAAAATCTTTCTCTCCTATGTTTTTGGCCTGACGCCCAATTCGACGCGAGACGCATCGAATACATTAACGTAACAGGAGCTACGAGATCCATAAACGTAGCGGGAGCTACGAGGCCCTGTCGCGCAACTTCAACACTCTCAACCTCCTAAACCTTCTAAACCTTCTAAACCTTCTAAACCTTCTAAACCTTCTAAACCTTCTCAATCTGTGATATCTGTGGAATCTGTGAGAGAAATCATTCGTGGAAATTGGTGGAAATTGGTGGACCCAAAAAGAAATCTGCGTGATCTGCGTGCAACTCGAAAACTTGAAAACTTTCAAACCTTTCATCCTCCGCTTTCTAACTTGCTCTCCAACATCATCTTAATCCCGCCATCATCCCACTATCATGCTCTATCTATAGCAAAATCGGAGCACAAAATTGAGCCAAAACAAAGATTTTTCCCAAATGTCAGTATTATGTCCAGCCATATATATATAGGGGCTCTTCTTTTTTAAAAGAAAAAATCCAAGCCTCATATATAAGGAGTCATGAATGGAAAGAATCCTGAATTCATTCATCAACAGCCCAAGCATTCCACACTGGCGCATCAAATTGCTGCTCATTTCAAAATTTGCAGACATGGCCAAGTGCGCCTTGATTCTGGCCAAACGTCATCGCAAACTAAACAAGGGGGCATCCAAATGAAGGTAAAATTCAAAAATCTACTGATGGGTTACACCGGCGTCGCGGATGACAGCGTGATCTATTTCTCCCCGAAACTGGGGCAATATATCATTCGGCGGCGTCCTAAATTCAAGGAAATGGATCATCATCGCAGATTCGGTGAGATCCAGAAACAGCTTTTTGCCATCGATCCCAGCGCTCAATACCGACAGGACATTCGGGATTATCTGAAGCTATACAACGCCCTGCCGGCCAAGCGGGATAAACCTATCCTCACCTGGAACGCACTATACGTGAAGATGATGTGGAATATGCACTACATCATGAATGTGGATCTCTTGACCCTAGACAGGGATTTGGCACTGGAGCTGCCCTGTCGCAGCATTTCAGATGCAGTGGAGGCGGGGTTACTACCTCGGGTGAAGAACTATGAGCCCTTCAGCGCCTTGATCTGATATCCTCTGGCCGGAGGATAAAATCCAAAGCGTCAAACGCAAAAAGGGGCCGGAGGAGATCCGGCTCCTTTTTTGTGATATGAAAATCTTTTGGGTTTCAGCCCTTCAGGCTTTCTTTGTATTCCCGAAAGCGAGCTTTCAGCTCATCATCCTGCAGGGCAAGGATTTGCACAGCCAGGAGCGCAGCGTTTTTGACGCCGTTGATGGCGACTGTGGCCACGGGCACTCCGGGAGGCATCTGGGCAATAGAATACAGCGCATCAATGCCACCCAGGGCTCCGGATTGGATCGGAACTCCGATCACCGGCAAGGAGCTGTGGGAAGCTATCACACCCGGCAGATGGGCGGCCATTCCGGCGCAGGCTATGATCACGGCAAATCCCTCATTTTCCGCATCAGCAGCCAGCTTGGTAGTTTTTTGGGGATTACGATGAGCCGAGCTGATGTGAAAGTCATGAGGCACTTTGAAGTCCTCAAGGACGGGGATGATCTTTTCGCAGATTTCCAGGTCGCTTTTGCTGCCGATGATGATGCGGACTTTCTTCATTTGTTCTCTTTCTCCATTGTTTCAGTGAGGGTTTTGTGGATTTCTTCCGGGCAGGTGGCGGAGAGGAATTTTTCCAGCGCTTCCGGATTTTGGATCAATTTGGAGATGTAGGACAGCGAGAAAAGATGCTGTTTGTCATTGTGCAAGAGCAACATAAAGAAGATATTGACGGGTTTGTTGTCCGGTGCATCAAAATCCACGCCTTCATCGGAGCGTCCAAAGAGGATGGAGGGGGCTTTGATCTTGGAGGGATGCAGATGGCGCGGGTGAAGAAGCGCCACACCATTTCCGATGGCGGTGGAGATCAGCTCTTCACGAGCCACTACCACTTCATAGAGCCAGCGGGCATCGCGCACCAGCTTCAGCCCTTTGGCATGTTCGCTGAGAATGCGGATGGCATCGAACTTGTTTTCGGCGTGGAAATCCAGGAAGATATTGTTTGGGCGCATATATTCCTCAAAGTGACAGATCACGCGTTTGAGGGCCAGCATTTTCTCGTCGGTTTCGTTGAGATTTTCCAGCCATTCATTGAGTGAGTCTTCATCGATCTTCTCGTTCTTTCCCACCATTTTGGTTTCGAAGATTTTGCTGTTTATCATTTCCTGAATCACACGATCGGAAACTTTCAGCTTTTTTGCTGCTTCGGCTTTCGAAATAAATTTCTTGGCCATGAGTTCACCTCCTGTATTCACTAACATATTATTGTCTCATTTTCCTTCTTGCAAGGTTTAACTTGACAAGGATACAAGTTTTTTTTGGATATGGCATTATGGTCAAGAGATTTATTTTCGCATGTCTGATTTTGGTGGTCATTGGTGGCTGCTACTACTCAGTTTATTCAAATGCTTACCCGCATTTAAAAAAAGTTCGGGTAGAGCCGTTTGAGAACCAAACTGCAGAGTTTGGATTGTCTGACAAGGCGCTGAACGACTTGTCGTTATCAGTGAGAAATGACGGGCGTCTGAAAATGGTCACCCAGGAGCCGGATTGCAGCCTGGAGGGTTCGATCACATCCTTTACAGAAAAGATATACAGCTATACGGACGCCAATCAGGTGCAGGACTATCAATTGACGATGGTGGTGGACGTGGTCTTTACCGATCTGGTGAAAAACGAAGTCATCTATGAGAATAAATCTCTGCGGCTGACCGAGCTTTACAAGGTCTCGGATGACAGCACCGCAAGATTTTCCAGCAAGGAAGAGGCCATGACCGAGATCTTTGCCAATCTCTTTAAAAAGGTGATCCAAAGCAGCCTTGAGGCATGGTGATGATATGAGATTAAACAGATTTTTAGCAGATTGCGGACTGGGTAGCAGACGCAAAGTGGAAGAGCTGATTTCCTCCGGAGAAATAGAGGTTAATGGCGAAATCTGCCGCGATCTGGCCTGCCAGGTGGATCCCGAGCGTGACGAAGTCCGCCACTTGGGCAAGATCCTGAAGCGTGAAACAGAAAAGATCTTTATCATGCTGAATAAACCCGCCGGCTTTGTGGTATCCCAAAAAGACGAGTATTCCCGCAAGACGGTCTATGATCTTATACCGGAGCAATTTGCCTCTCTGCCCTATGCCGGAAGGCTGGATAAAGCCACGGAAGGCTTGCTGCTTTTTACAAATGACGGAAACCTAATCAAAGAGCTCACGCATCCCAGTCACAAGGTGGAAAAGGTCTATCGGGTCGAGGTCGAGCCGCGTCTGCCCCGCGCCGCGCTGCAAAAACTGCGCAGCGGAGTGGAGATCGAAGGCGGTCTCACCCAGTCTGCCGGAGTCTATGTGAAATCCAATACCGAGACCGGTATGAGCCTGAAGATGGTGATCACAGAGGGGCGCAAACGCCAGGTCCGCTTGATGATCGAAGCGGTGGGCGGCAAGGTGAAAAAGCTCAGGCGTCTGCAATTTGGCCCTCTCTTGCTCAAAGATCTGCCTCTGGGCAGATGGCGCATACTGAGCCAGCCGGAGATCAGGTCCCTATACTTCGCCGGCTCTGCCAGGAAAAAGAATAAGGAAAAAAGATGAAAGTAGCCCTGATCGGCCCGCCTAAAAGCGGTAAAACGACGATTTTTAACGCTCTCACCGGAGCCCAACACGAAGTGGATAAATACTCCCCACCCGCCACAGAGGCAAATATCGGCATAGTGCCCGTGGCAGATGAGCGCATCACCCGCCTCAGCGAGCTTTACAAGCCCAAAAAGACCATCTATGCCAATGTGGAATTTCACGACTTTCCCGGGATCTTTGCCCGTGAATCTGACAATCCGGAATCGGCCATCTATTCCGAGATCAAATCCTGCGAGGCATTTGTGCTGATTTTGCGCGCTTTCCCTGATGGAGAGCTGGATCAACTCTATGGTGAGGCAGATCCCCTGAAAAATCTCTCGCATTTTGAAGACGAGATGATCCTCACGGATATGGTAGTGGTGGAAAAGCGTCTGGAAAAGATCCTTTTGGGCTACAAACGCGGAGTCAAGACGGCTGCGATCCAGATCGAAGAAAAGACGCTGAACCGCATCCTGGAACATCTGCAGGAAAACCTGAGCATCCGCGATCTGGATCTGAGACCCGATGAAGAAAAGGCCACTCGCGGCTTTCAATTTTTCAGTGCCAAGCCGCTCTTGGTGCTGCTCAATACCACAGAAAGCGACTTTAGGAGCCAGTCTGAAATGCTGGACAAAATCCGGCAGCGTGGCTTTATGGCCGAGGTGATCGCCGGGAAGTTTGAGATGGAACTCGGCAGTCTGGAGCCGGATGAGGTCGAACTCTTTATGGCGGATATGGGCATGGAGCTCTCCATCAAGGACCGCCTCACCAAGCTCTGTTATGAGCTTTTGGGCCTGATCTCCTTCTTTACCGTGGGGGAAGATGAGGTGCGCGCCTGGACCATCACCCGCGGCACAAATGCGGTGAATGCCGCCGGCAAGATCCACAGTGATCTGGCGCGCGGATTTATCCGGGCAGAGACCTTTGGCTATGATGAGCTGATGGCTCACGGCAGTGAAAAGATCCTCAGGGAAAAAGGGCTCTTCCGCCTGGAAGGCAAAGAATATACGGTGAAAGACGGAGACATCCTGAATATCCGCTTCAGCGTTTGAGGAAAAACAATGGGAAAGATAAAGAAAGCAAAAACTCGGAAGACAAAGAAAAAAACAAAAGAACTCACGCGCACGCAAAAGCGGCTGATCAGTGCAGCTATATCGCTACTCTCGCTTTTGGTGATCATTTCCCTTTTGATGGGCTATGAAAGCATCTCCAGTGATATTAAGTTGCTGGCAGAAAATGGCAATATCTTCAGTTGGTTCGGCAGTTCCGGACATCAAACCGACAACCCCATCGGGGTCTTTGGCGTGCTGGTGGGCTATCTTTTCAGCTATGTCTTCGGTTATTGGTTTTCACTTTTTAGTTTCATCATCATCCTGATCACTACCTTTCAATACTTTGTGGAGCCCTCTCTGAAGGCCTCGCGTCAAAAAGCCTATCTTCTGATAATCGTGCTTTTCTTTTTGCAAGCGCTGCTCTCTGCCAAGCTCACGTCCTTTAGCCAGAGCGTATTGCCTCTGGCCTTGTATCGGGTGCTGGCGGCCATTTTCCGGGATCTGGGAGCGCACATCATCCTCATCGGCAACATCGTGCTGTCACTGATTTTGATCATTGAATTCAGACGCATCAAAGCCTGGCTCGGCAATTTCTGGCATGATCTGGGACATTCCAAAACCGAGAAAGCCTCCGCACCCAGTATCGATGAGCCCATCATCAGTAAAACTGCACAGAAGCAGAGCCTGCCCAAGATCTCTGACCATGTGGGACTGGAGCAGCCGGTGCTGACCAAAACCGAAGTCAACGCAGCAAAAGAAGTTCCCGCTCCAAAACCACGTGAGATCGATACGGATGATGACAGGCCCTATCAGATGCCGTCTATAGAAGACTTTTTGGAAAGCCCGGTGAAACTCTCGGAAAAAGACCGTAAGGAGATCGAGACGCAGATCCTTTCCACCAGCTCGATTCTGAAGAACAAGCTGGCGGAATTTGGCATTGAAGCCGAGGTGCGGAACGTGAATATCGGCCCCATCATCACGCAATATGAACTGGAACCCGCCAGGGGCGTGAAGGTCTCCAAATTTGCCTCACTGGCAGATGACCTGGCGCTGGCCATCAAAGCGAAGTCCATCCGCGTGCAGGCGCCGATTCCGGGACGCGGCCTGATCGGCATCGAGATCCCCAATCTCACCCGGGATATGATCTATCTGAAAGACCTCCTGCTCTGTGAGGACATGCAAAAGTCAGAGTCCAAGCTCGCCTTCGGTCTGGGCAAAGACATCTCCGGACGCCCGATCGTGGCGGATCTTTCCAGGATGCCGCACCTGCTCATCGCCGGCGCTACGGGTAGTGGTAAATCCGTCTGTATCAATACCATCCTGATGAGTCTGATCATGCGCACCACGCCGGATGAATTGCGCTTGATCATGATCGATCCCAAGCGCGTGGAGTTGGCCGGATATAGCGAGCTTCCCCACCTCATCGGTGAGGTGGTCACGGATCCCGATACTGCGCTGGAAACCCTGTATTGGGCGGTCAAAGAGATGGAGCGACGCTATGGCCTCTTGCAGGAAGCCAAAGTGCGCGAGATCATCAGTTACAATCAGAAAAGCGCCGCCGATGATGAGATGGAGCATCTGCCTTATATCGTGATCGTGGTGGATGAATTTGCCGATCTGATCATGACCAGCGGCAAGGATATCGAGATGCCTATCGCCCGTCTGGCTCAAATGGCGCGCGCAGTGGGTATTCACCTGATTCTGGCCACGCAACGCCCCTCCATCAAGGTCATCACCGGCATCATCAAAGCCAACTTCTCTGCGCGGATAGCCTTTCAGGTTTCGTCCCGCGTGGATAGCCGCGTGATCCTGGATAGCATCGGTGCCGAGCGCCTTTTGGGCAATGGAGATATGCTCTTTTTGCCTCCGGGAAAAGCCAGCAGTGAGCGTATCCACGGCGCCTATGTCTCGGATAAGGAGATCGCCAGGGTAAACGACTTTTTGGCCTGCCAGCCCAAGCCCAAACAAGACTTTAGCCTGCAGGAAGATCTGCAGAAAAAGCATGAGGGCCTCTTTGAATGGGATGACGAGCTCTTCCCCGAAGCGGCCAAGGTGGTGGTGCGCTCAAATACCGCCTCCGTCTCGATGTTGCAACGCCATTTCAAGATCGGCTATGCCCGGGCCGGGAGATTGGTGGATATATTGGAGCAAGCCGGGATCGTGGGCCCGCACGTGGGCAGTAAATCCCGCGATGTGACCGCAAGCCGGGAAGACCTTATCTATCTGGGAGTAATACATGAAGAAGATTAGTCTGTTTTTGCTGCTTATCTGCAGCTTTCTGAGCGCTCAAAATACCGACGGCATCTACCGAAAGCTCAAGGATCGCTACGACTCCCTGAGTAGCTTTCAGGCCGATGTCACTCAAAACAACCACTATAGCCAATTGGATTACAAGCTCAGCTATGAGGGGAAACTCTACTATAGCCCGGGGCGCATGCTGATGAGCTTTGATGAGCCTGTCGTACAGCGCCTTTATATTCACGATGGTAAAGCCGAGCTTTTTGACGGCGATTCCGGACTCCTTTTCCTGAGTGATATCATGCCGGAATTTGACCATCTCAACCCGCTTCAGATCTTGCAGCTTTATTGGAATAAAAGCGAGGTCACTAATCTCGGAGATTCCGGTAATATGCACTCTGTGAAGCTGGTTCCCACCTCCGATCCCCATCTGCAGGAATTGAAGGCCAAGATAGAGATCGCAACCGGGATAGTGCGCGAGCTCAGCTATCTGGACAAATCCGGCAATGAGGTGATTTACAGCTTTTCGGGAATAGTACTGAATAGGCGGATTCCCCCGTCTGTCTGGAATTACGACTATCCTCAGGACACACAGATTATCAAACAATAAGTAAAGTATATAATTTAGACCCAGGAGGCAAAATGATCGCTCTGATAATGGCCGGAGGTTTTGGCACCAGGTTTTGGCCCCAAAGCCGCAAGGCAATGCCCAAGCAATTTCTCAAAGTGGCCGGGGACCGCTCCATGATCCAGCTCACAGTAGAGCGCTTGCTGCCCAAAATCCCCCCAAAAGACATCTACATCGTCACCGCCGCCGATCAGGTGGGACTGGTGCATGAGCATCTGCCGGATATGCCGGCGGAAAACATCATCATCGAGCCCTTTGGCATGAATACCGCCGCCTGTATAGCCCTCAGTGCCCAGTATCTGGCTCCGCGTTATAGTGAAGAGACGCCGATGATCGTGCTGCCCGCAGATCACGTGATCCGGGATCATGAGGCCTTTCTGGCCGGGCTAAATAAAGCCGAAGAGGCGGCATCTGAGGAGCGCCTGATCACCTTTGGCATCGTGCCGGATTACCCCGCCACGGGCTATGGATATATCGAAGCAGGAGCCGAGATCTCAAGTGGCATCCTGGCGGTCAAACGCTTTAAGGAAAAGCCCGATCTGGAGACTGCCAAAAGCTTCCTGGATGCCGGTGGATTCTTTTGGAATAGCGGGATGTTTTGCTGGAGCATCGCCACCATCAGGGAGGCTTTTGCCCGGCATCTGCCGAAAATGCACGAGCTTTGTCTGGCGATTGGCCGCATCTGGCAAGATGCTGGATATCAGGCAGATATCTCCGATCTATACCGCCAAATGCCTCGCCTCCCCATCGATATCGGCATCATGGAAAAGGCCGAGGCGCGCTGCGTGATCCCCGTGGATCTGGGCTGGAACGACGTGGGCAGCTTCAAAGCCCTGGCCGAGATCTCCCCCAGTGATAAAGATGGCAACTACTCCCCCGGAGAACTCTGCGCCATCGATTCCTCGGGAAACTTTGTCCAAAGTGATAAATATACCGCCCTCATCGGAGTGGATGATCTCTGCGTGATCCAGACCCCGGATGCGCTACTCATCACCCGCAAAGACCGCGCCGAGGACGTGAAACTCGTGGTGGAAAGACTCAAGCAGGACCAGCGCGAAGACCTGCTCTAACAAACGAAGATCAAGGAGGATAAATTGGAACCCAGAGCCTTTGACTATCTGTATTACAAGACCCGCGGTGCCTCGGATGAGGAGATTCATCAGCAAACCGGCCTCAGCATAGAGGAGATCGAGCTATTGGAGAGTGCCCTGCGCCCGCTTTTGGCGGAAATAGAAACCGAACGCCCCAAGGCCGAAAAGATCGGCTCAGACTTTGTGCGCCTCACCCGCTATCTCTATGCGGACAAGAGTGATCAGGAGTGCGGTCTCAGCCGCCCGGACGCCATCAAAGCCCGCAGTGGCGAGCTCTTTGCCCTGCCCGCCGTGGGCAAGCTTGATTTTGGCAAATTGAGCCTCCAGGAGGCCATCACCCAACGCCGCAGCCTGCGCAAATATAGCGAAGAACCGCTCAGCCTGGAGGAACTCTCCTTCCTGCTTTATTGTAGCAGTTGGGCGCGGGATTTCCGCTCAAACGAGCGCATGGAGATCACTTTGCGCAATGTCCCCTCTGCCGGCAGTCGTCATCCGCTGGAGACCTTTCTGGATGTCCGCCGCGTGAGTGGTCTGAAAAGCGGACTTTATTACTATCACCCCATCAAACACTGCCTGATCCTCATCGATGAGAGTCCCGAGATCCATGACCGCATCTTTGAAGCCTGCTTCCGTCAGGAAATGATCAAGACTGCGGCTGTGAATTTCTTTTTCACCGCTGTTCCCTACCGCACCGCCTGGCGTTATGGTCAGCGCGGCTATCGCTATCTCTATCTGGATGCGGGACATGTGGGTCAAAACCTGCATCTGGCCGCAGAGGGAATCGGCGGCGGTGCTTGCATGATCGGCGCTTATCTGGATGAGGCCATAAATGAAGCACTGCGTGTGGATGGCAATCAGGAATTTGTGATCTACGCTGCGGCGATCGGGAAAAAGTAGCTAAAATAGTCAGCAGAATCTGCAATAAACTCTATCAAAGTGATTTTTTCCTTTACAAGATTACAAGACTGGTATTAATTGCGACTATAGTGGAAAGTCATTGTAAAAGACTATCTGGATTTGTCGGTTTTTGTGGCAAAAACAACGTTATAGTAAA
>CAZWUD010000004.1:0-22618 GCA_964637055.1 uncultured Candidatus Cloacimonadota bacterium | reverse complement strand
GAAAATGGCTGGACCCACTTTTTGGCCTCGGATGATCACGTCCGCGGGGAATACACAGCGCTTTTTGACGCCTATGACCTGATTGCAAAGAGGGTGGACGACAAAACCCCCGAACTGCTGTGCAGGGACTTTCCCGCCAGGATCTCAAACGGTGAGGAGATTCCCTATTCCTATGTGAGCGTGCAGAGCCCCAGTCGCCGCCACAAACCCAGAGGCCTTTTACGGAGAATCTTTGCATAAGCTTTTGATCACCGGAGTCACCGGATTTGTGGGCGGGGCGGTATTAAGGGAGATTTTATCCTCGGATTGGCAGATCACGGCATTGATACGTCCCCATACCAAGCGGAGTCGCTATCAGGAATTTGGCGATAGGGTCAGTTTCAAAGAACTTGACCTGGCCGATACAAACGGACTCAGGGACTATCTGAGGGAATCGGACTTTGACACGATCATGCACATCGGAGCCCTGCGCGGAGGGCGTAAAGCTTCCCAAGAACAGTATTACCGCAGCAATGTGAGCAGCACGGATCAGATGGTGGATTACGCCATCAAGCACCAGGCCAGGCTCATCTTTTGCAGCTCCGTGGGGGTCTATGGAGCCATTCCGCAGGAGCTTCCGGCAAATTATCAGAGCCGCAAGAATCCCGATAATTACTATCACTATACCAAGATCGAAGCCGAAAAGATCATCGGCAGAGCGATATTGCATGGGCTCAAAGCCGCCATCATCCGCCCCAGCATCACCTATGGCAGGGGGGATCGCGGTTTCCCATATCAATTGGTGAAGATGGTGGGGGGATATCGCTTCCCTCTGATCAACAAGAGAATCTGGATCCATCTTTGTCACATCGACGCTCTGGTGAGCGCTTTTAAATGGTGTCTGGAAGAGGATTTTGAGACGGGACTTGTCTGGAATGTGGCAGATCGGGACTCTGTCCAGCTCAGTGCTTTGGTAAATTTTGTTTCCAGACAGCTTCATGGCAGAAATTATCCCCGGTTTTTGACTGTGGATCGCTTCTTCTTCAGCATGGGGGAGAGGCTTGCCAGGTTTTTGAAAAATGAGCTCTTTATCAGTCGCTTTGAGCTGATCTCCAAGAGCTGGTTTTATGACGTTCGGGATTATTACAAAGTCGTGGAATCCCGCGGGATAAAGCCGCATTTCACGATTCCGGATATCCAGATCACCATCGACGATTACCTGGGAAAATAGTGGCAATTCCGATCATCAAAAACTGGCGTCAGTATTACGAAAGTGGTCATGAAGGCCTGGGCTCCTCCTATGAACGGATAGTGCTCAATCGCTTGATCTTGCGCTTGCATCGGGAAAGTAACTATCAGAGCGCTCTGGAAAGCCCCTGCTTTGGTTTTACCGGCATTTCCGGGATCAACCTCGTGGCTCTGGCCAAAGCGGGCGTCAAGGTGATGCTGGAAGATCACTCTGCCGATAGAATCACCCTGATCCGCAATACATGGATGGGGCTGGATGTCCCGCTGCAGATAAGGCAGAATCACGGTTATCACAAGCTTGACTATCCAGATAAGTCGATTGATTTTGGCTTCAACTTTTCCGCCCTGTGGTTTGTGGATGATTTGGGGGATTTCATCAGCGAAATCTGTCGCGTGGTCAGAGGCGACATCCTGCTCTGCGTGCCAAATCAAGATGGAGTCGGGTATAAAGGGCAGCTCAAGGGCTACAGTCCCGAGCTCTTTCCTGAGCTCAGAATCCAGCATATTGACCCCGCTAGCATTGTCTTTTTGATGCGAAATGAGGGTTGGAATCTGGTGGATTCAAACTATGTGGATTGCCCGCCCTGGCCGGATATCGGCATGAGCAAAGAAGACTACCTTGCCCGTCTGACGGGGAAAAAGCAAGCAGAGACCGGCCGTGAAGAGAAATCCTCGCAAAACGGCAAGGCCCTCTCTATCCTGCCCTATTACCAGGGAGAAGATCCCGGTTTTGAGCGGCGCATGATGCGCTTTTATCATTTTGAAAGAGTGGCTCCGAGATTTATCAAGCGCTTTTGGGCGCATCATTACTATTTACACTTCAAGCCGTGAGCAGATCTAAGATTCTCTGGTTAATCGGGGGAGGGGTGATCGGCATCGCCCTGATCTTGCTGTGGCTGAGCTATATCCCGATCCCTGAAATGCTGCTTTCATTTCGCAGTGTGTCGGTCAGGCACGTGTTCTGGGCTTCCGTCTCTTATCTGGCAGCATATTTCATCCGCTCGGTGCGCTGGAATATCCTGCTTTCACAGAGCATTCGCATCCCGATCTGGAGAACCTGGCTCTATGCGATGGGCGGGAACCTCCTGAATTATATGATTCCCATCCGGGCCGGAGAGCTGGTGAAAAGCTGGTTTGTAAAGCGCAATCACGGGCAAAGCATTGTGAGCACCCTGCCATCGGTCTTTATCGACAAGACATTTGATACACTGGCCATTGTCACCGTCCTGCTATTGCTGCCGTTTTTGACGATTCGGATCAGCACCGGATTGTGGGTCTTGCTACTACTACTTTTTCTGGTGTTTCTGGCCTCCGTGGGCATCTTGCTCATGGCTGCCCGGCACAAGGACAGGGTGCTGCGCCTCTTGAGCTTTCCCTTGAGGCTGCTTCCCACGAAACTTGCCGATTTTATCACAGAAAAGCTGAGCCTCTTTGTGGAGGGGCTAAACCTCTTTGAGCATCATCCCATGAAGCTTTTGGCAGCGGTATTGCTGACGGGGCTAGGGGTGATATTGGACGGGTGTTATTTCTATCTGCTCTTTGTGGCTTTTGGGGTGGAAATGGGCTTCCTGATGGTGCTCTTTGGCTATACATTGATCAATCTCAGCTATGCTCTGCCGCACCCTCCCGCGCAATTGGGCAGCAATGAATGGATGATGATCATCATCTTTAGTCTGGGATTTAGTTTGACAAAGACCAGTGCTTCGGCGATCATGGCATTTGCTCATGTCCTGACTGCGATCTTGATGCTCGTAGTGGGGGGTGTCGCTTATGCCATATCAGGCTATGAAGTGATTCGCATGATATTTAAAGGAGAAAGAATTGATGGAAAACCCGATAGATCAGGTTCAAAAGCTCAGTGATTCTGTAAAAGAACTTAAACGCGAGATTTCAAAAGTAATAGTGGGGCAGGAGCGGGTCATCGACCATGTCCTGACGGCGCTGTTTGCCGATGGCCACGTTCTCATTGAGGGTGTGCCCGGTCTGGCGAAGACTTTGATCATTTCCTCTCTGGCAAAAAGCCTTTCACTGTCTTTTTCCAGGATACAATTTACCCCGGATCTGATGCCATCGGACATCACCGGATCAGACATCCTGGTCTCGGATCAAAAGACCGGCGCCAAGGGCTTTCAATACCTGAAAGGCCCCGTCTTTGCCAATATCATTCTGGCCGATGAAATCAACCGGACTCCGCCCAAAACTCAGGCTGCCCTCCTGCAGGCCATGCAGGAATATACCATCACCAGTGGTAATAAGACCTGGGAACTGGACCGTCCCTTTATCGTGATGGCCACCCAAAATCCCATCGAGCAAGAAGGAACATATCCCCTGCCTGAGGCTCAGTTGGATAGATTTATGTTTTATATCAATATCGACTATCCCAGTTTTGAGGAAGAGATGAGAATAGTGGAAAGCACCACCGGGAGCGCTTTACCAGAGATTAATCCTTGCCTGAATGCCGGGCAGATCATCGCTTTGCAGCAAGCGATCCGGACCTTGCCGGTCAGTGAACATGTGCTGAAATACGCCGTGGAACTGGTGCGCTCGAGCCGTCCTGATTCTCCCGATGCAGATCCCGAGATCAAGCGTTGGGTGAGCTGGGGAGCCGGGCCGCGCGCTTCGCAATATCTGATCCTGGGCGCAAAAGCTGTGGCGGCTCTGGACGGACGCCTGAGTCCCGCTGAAGAAGACGTCCGCAAAGTGGCGCCAATCGTGCTCAAACACAGAATCCTGCTCTCATTTGCCGCGGAAGCCGAGGGGCTGAGCTCAGATATCATCATCCAGCGTTTGCTAAAGGGGAAATCCTAAAGGAGACAGCATGAAAAAGCTGATTTTGTCCGTCCTGATCGCCATCACTCTGCTGGGCTGTGGCGGTGTTGAAAGCCGCTTTATCTATCCTCTGGGGCAGATCACGGATGTCCACGCCGAAAAGATCGAGGTATCGGACTCGCAGGTATTGGTTCGTGACAGTCACAATCTCTGGGTCTATAGCACCTTCAATGCCTGGCAACCGCGCCTGGAAGCGGGCTTCCGCTCGGACTACCGCATTGAAGACGTGAATTTTCAGGCTGGCAATCAGATCTATGTATCCAGCCAGGAAGCCAGCAATGCAGTGAGTGTGGTAGATTCTCTCAGCCAATACGGCCGCATCTATTTCATCAATACCGTGATCGGCGACGAGATGAGCCGGGAGGGCGCAACCCTCTATGTGGCAGACCGTTACCGCGGGATAGACATCATCAATCTGGGACAGGGTGGCAGCACAGAGCTGCTGGCAAACTTTGCCGAGAAATGGGGGATTCGCGATTTTGTGGTGGAATATCCCTACATCTATGCGCTGAATGACTTTGGCTTTATCACGGTGGACATCAGCGATCAAAGCTTTCCCCTCAGCATTTCTACAAACTACCAGATCCCGGATGCGACGCAGCTTGAAAAGCATGGAGAATACGTCTATATCGGTGCAGATAAAGAGCTTCTGGTGCTCTCGGTGCGGGACCTGAAAAAGCCCAAACTAATCACCCGGGTAGCCTTTTTCAACCAGATCCAGGCTCTGGCCATCAAAGACGAACGTCTCTTTACGGCCCTGGGCAAGGGTGGGGTGAAGATCGTGGATATCTCCGTGCCAAATAAAGCCAGGGAGATCCACACTTTCTATCCTCCGGCCATGGCTTTGGACATTGCGGTGGAGAGTGATTACATCTTTGTGGCAATGGGTAAAGACGGCTGGATGATCTACGAATACCGTTGATCAGATAATCCGCGCAAGCCAGTCCCGGTTTTGCCGGCTGTCCTCACAGTGGCAGACGCTTTTGCCGTGCCTTGCCCTTCTATCCTCAAAGACCTTGATATTCTGCCTGAGGGAATCCTTCCATCGGGTGGCATTTAGTTTGATCAGCTTTTCATAGCTGGCCAGAAAGCTCTCGACCAAAACCCTGAAATCCCCAAGCCGGTATTCCTCCGCCCAAAAGAGTAGCAGATGGCTGAGGTCCACCTCGGGAAAGTCCTCTCTGCTATCGCTGAAATCCACAAAGTAATAGTCAGAGCCGGCCAGCAGTATATTTTGGGGTTGATTGTCGATGTGACAGAGGCATTTCTCCTCATCCAGACTGGCCTGGTGAAATTCGGCCAGAGCCTTTCCCAAGCCGGCAGCTGAGAAATCTTCAGTATCCAGATAGGCCTCGCCCATCACCCTGCGGCAAGTGATGAACCACGTGTCCTGATCCGTCTTTCCGCTGGCAATCAATTCCGGCACGTGAGGTAGATCTGCCTGATATACCCTCAGTTCCCGCTCGTAGCTGGCCTGAACATCAAACAGCTTGGATACTGTATCTTGATTGATAACAATACCCGCCCCGGCAGCCATCAATCCAGAGAAATCCTTTCTATCCGGTTTGAGGGAAGCAGGGGGACGATCAGCTCATTACCGGGCTCGTGATAGTAGATATCTGCGGCACCTTTGTAGCCCTTGAGATCGGCAATGGTGCGGTTTTGTTCCTGCGGGATCTGGATGATCATTTCCTCGCTCCAGGAGCTAAAGTAGATTCTACCCAGATTATCGATGGTGATGCCATCCAGATTTGAATATAAGGTGTCCATAAAGATGCTCACGCTCTGGTCTCTGATATCGACGCTGAGGACGGGGGAGTGCTTGCTATTGTTTACCACAAACATCTGCCAGCGGGGACGGTCATAGACGATGCCATTGGGCTTGTCCAAAAGCGGGCTGATGATCTTTTCTTGCGTGCCGGTATCGGGATCGTAGATCCAGATGCAATTGGCAGCAGTATCGGTGATATAGAGCAGATTGTCTTCTGAGATGGCGATGTCATTGAGCCCGACAGCGCCTTGAATCTGGTAAGTCTCGATGATGCTGGCCTGGCTGAGATCCACCACGTGGATTTGGGTGGGGTCGGTCACATAGAGCAAGCCGTCTTTTTGCAGGAGGCCTTTGGGTGCCTTGAAGGCTTTGGGCATAAAGTCGGTGAATTTGCCTTCGTTATCCATGGCCACTATGCTGCCGCTGCCGACATTTGAGATCAAAAAGAGCTCTGATACAGGGTCAAAAGCTACGCTTTCGGGTTTATCCAGTTTAGCTGAACCACTCCGGGAAGCCCAGATGATGATTCCGGCCAATATGACGATGGCGATCAGTATGATTATGATATGCTTTGTTTTCATGGTCTATTTCCTCAATTCCCAGGTGCTGCCACCGGGACCGTCTTTGATTTCTATGCCAAGAGCCAGGAGTTCATCCCGGATCTGATCCGAAAGAGCCCAGTTCTTTTGGACACGTGCTTCGGAGCGGTGTTTGAGAATGAGCTCGATCAGAGCGCGAGAGAGATCTGGCATCCGGGTAGAGAGTCTGGTTTCTGGATCTTGAAAAAAGCCCAAGACCCGCCCCAGTTTATAGAGCATGCGAGCGGCGTCTTTACGCTTGTCCTCAGCGAGCTTGGAATCCCTTGCCCGATGACTGAGATCAAAGAGCAGAGCGATGACTTTTGCAGTGTTAAAGTCATCATTCATCGCGGTTTGAAAGTCCCGCTCATGGGCCAGGCAGTCGGGATCATTTATCTCTGGATCCTGCCAGATTGCGGGCTCAAAAGCCTGCAGAGCTTTGTAAAAATTGCCCACCGCTTTGTCTGATTCCAGGATCAGTTCGCGGGTGAAATCAATCGGGGAACGGTAGTGTTTGGAAAGGAAGAAGAATCTGATGGCCTCAGCATCGTATTCTTTCAGGATATCGCGAGCAGTAAAGAAATTCTTCAAGCTTTTGCTCATCTTCTCACCGTCGATATTGAGAAAACCATTGTGCATCCAATAGCGCGCCAGCGGTTTGCCGGAAATCGCCATGGCCTGCGCATTTTCATTCTCATGATGGGGGAAGACGAGGTCGATCCCACCGCCGTGGATATCAAAGCTCTCTCCCAAAAAGCTTTGGCTCATCACCACGCACTCCGTGTGCCATCCGGGACGGCCATCACCCCAGGGGCTTTGCCAGACGGGTTCTGAGGGCTTGCTCTTTTTCCAGAGGGTGAAATCTGCCGGGTGTTTCTTCTGCCGGTTTTCCAGCACCCTGGCCCCGGCTTTTTGATCATCGGTCTTTTTCCCGGAAAGGCTGCCGTATTCAGGCAGAGAGCTGGTGTCAAAATAGACGTCTCCGTCCACTTCGTAGGCATGGCCTGTGTCCTCCAGCTTCTTGATCAGCGCGATGATCTGGGGCATCACCTCGGTGGCTCTGGGCTGATGATGGGGTTTGGCAATCCCGAGGGCAGCGCAGTCTTCCAAAAAGGCGGCTGCGTATTTCTCGGCGATTTCGTGAAAATCCTTATCTTCGGCTATGGATTGTTCGATGATCTTATCATCAATGTCTGTAATGTTTTGCACATAGGTTACATCATAGCCCAGGTATTCAAAGTAGCGGCGAACCACGTCAAAGAAGAGGAAAGCGCGGGCGTTTCCGATGTGAAAATAATTATACACCGTAGGTCCGCAGGCATAGAGCTTTAGCTTGCCTTCTTCAAGGGGGACAAAGTCTTCCTTTTTGCGGGTCTTTGTATTGTAGAGTTTCATCAAAGCTCCGTTATTTATAGATTACCAGCCGCTCGCGCTTCTCGATGCTTTTACCGTCGGGAGTACGGGCGCGAACGCGGATGAAATATGTGTTATTGGCCAGACGCGCGCCAAATTCATCCCTGCCGTCAAAGGGGATCTGGTTAAATCCCTGCCGGGCATAGGTCTTGATTCTGCGGATGCGTCTGCCACTCATGCTAAATATATCCAGATTGATCTCGGCATCGGCTGAGATGATGAAGGTGATGTGTCCGCCATCCTTCATCGGGTTTGGATAGGGCAGCAGGTTTTCCAGAGAGATGTCGCCGCTTTTTCTGGAGATAAAGTGGGTCTCCGCTACCGAGGGTAGATTGTGATTGTCAAAAGCAATGATCTGCACGCTGTGGGGCCCTTCGCTGAGCTTGGGTAGTGGGTAGCTAAGCGTCCCACTCTGGTATGAATCTGTATCATAGACAAAGTAGTCCGTCACGGGGATGGGTTGCAGGGAATTGTCCAGCACCAGCAGGATATTGTGCCCGGCGCTTCCGGTCACGTTGACTCCGTTTTCATCCGAGATCCTGGCATAGAGCACGGGGCTGGTGCTGACCGTGTCTCCGGCGCGGAAGTCATAGGAAGATAGATATATGGATATATCTGGTGCAGCGTCATTTGGAGGCGCATCGGGCAGGACTTCGCTGGAAATATGCATCGGGTGGTAATAGCTGACGTAACCCTGCTCTGTTGCATCATCCCAGATATAGCTGATCGCCACGCCCAGATCTCCATCCATGACATCATCGGGAACGATGAAAGAGGCGGAATAATCCGAATCCTCCACCGAGATGCCGCCGCGGAAGAGCATGGGCCCCCGCTGGCTGACCCAGATATGCTTGATTTTATAGCGGCGCATGGTATCAAGGGCGATGAAGGTGGCCTCTCCCCGCAAACCGGATTGGCTGAAGCTTCCCTCGAGTTGTGCTCGCTGACGGGAGTAAAGAGTATCGTCATCACGGCCGGGATCAATGAGGCTCATGCTGTCGTCCCTCTGCGGAGGCACTATCCTGAGATTGGGGTCACCCATGATGATATACATGGCGTCGTTGTCAATGCTGCCGGTATGGCGGATCTTGGCGTCCAGCAGAGACCATCCCAGCGGCTGGCGGTCATTTACCATATTGGGGAGAAAGAGTGTCATGAGAGCGTGATTTGGGCCGGGGAAGCTTTTGCGGGTGGATCCCACGGAAGCAATAGCGCCGCGATTATCCATCAACACAGTCTTTTGTCCCAGGCTTTCGTAAGCCCAGTGGTCAAAAGTGCTCACTTCGCAGGAAGCGGCGATAAAAAGCCCCAGCCTGTCTTGATTTTGAAATTTGCCCATGTCTGTGGCAGAGGCCAGATAGTTTTGCATACCCAGCTTGTCAAAACCGCCATGACCCACATAATACCAGATCAGCTTGCCTTCATTGATGCTCTCAAAGAATTCATCCCGCACCAGAGGCTTATTTAGAAATTCGTCATATTCATATTCTGCGGCAAAGATCTTTTGGCTAAAGACAGAGGGGTTCACCATCTCTGCTATTGCCTGCATTTGAATGGTGTGCGTCCATTCGCCGACATTAGGGCCGTTCACCTCGTCATCTGCCAAAAAGACCATGCTGTTGTGCCACAATCCCGGGCTGGGATTTTGGGTATAATCAATGAGGTTTGAGATCATGATCTGTAGTTCGTTCTGATTGGTCACCGGGTATCTTCCGGTTACGATTTCGGGATGACTTTCATTGGTAAACAAGGCAAAGTAATCATCAGAAGTGATGGAGGTCGAAGGATCCTGAAAGATCATCATCTTGTTTTTCGCTGCTGCTGCACCGGAGAAATTGCGCCAATCCAGGGTCCCCAGTCCCAAGAAGGTAGCTGACTCAATCTTGGGTTCAGCACCGTAGTGAAAATGGTAGCGCAGGTATTGACGTATGGCCGCCGGATCAGGGTGTCCACCGTTAAATTGATCAAAGATATCTGTATCGATCACGACTTTGGTATACAGGTTCCAATTTTGCTGATAGAGCCCGGCCAGTTGATGGGCAGAATCTTCAAATTCAGCCGGGGTGATGATCAGGTTTTGCACGGGACTGTCCAGCCCTGAGAGGTCAGTAGGCTGCACCTGACGGATGCTGAGGGGGCTGAGCAGCTCACCGGGTTTTGTGACGACAAATCTGGTGTTGACGCCGCCGGTTGAAGTAAAGTAAAAACCGCCATCTTCCTCAAAGATGGGAATCCGGCATACAGTTCCGGGATTGCTGATCTTAAAGACGGTCAGATCCTGGGGATTGCCGCTGAAATGATACCTCACACCCTGTCCCAGGTTCGTGAGCACGGCGTTGGCCTGAAACTGGCCTGCGGTCTTGATCAGCTTTTTGTTGTAGGTCACCCGATAGTAATCAAGGAATAGATTGGCAGTCTTATTGCGTATGACCCGGATCAATATACGATTATTGCCCTCATGAAAAGCCGAGGTCGCTTTTGAAAAGTTGAATATAGAGGTGCTATACCACTGGTGAATATCACTACTTGAGCTACTGGGGATGATTTCACCATTGACAAAGACGTTTATGGAGTGGGTGAGATCAGAGCCAATCACTTCCTGGCGTATCCGAAATTCGAGCAATTGCTCCTGGCTGGCGTCCAGATCCGGGAGCGTGACATCAAATGCATAGTCCTGAGTGGATGAGCCAAACATCCGCGTCATATACCAGGTGTATCCCTTCTGATCACGGCGTTGCTTTTCCTCTTCCACGTGCACTGTTTCCGGGAAACTATCTGCCTCATGATTATAGTTTTGCAAAGGATCAGTACTTTGTATCCTCAGGGGAGGCGAATCAAAATCCCCGGCAAAAGTCAGCCAATAGACCACTTTGTTTGTATAAGGATTGTGATATATCTTTTGAGAGTCCGTCTGAAGCTCGCTATTTACCTCATATCCACTGCGGTCAATGCCGTAAAACGCTATATAATCTCCGGGGTCAAAACTGCCGTCTTCTTCACCCTTTACCAGGATCGGGGCCTCCCGAAATTCTTCACCCGGGTAAACCGGCTCAACCGGCAAGACCTTGCCAAATGTGCTAAAGAGCCTGAAGCTGCGCGGGTCGATCTCCTCGACAGGGATATCTCCAAGCTGGGAGGGATTGATCCGATACATTCCGGGTGCATCGGTCTCGATCTTTATCCACCACAAGGAGCGGGAAAAATCTGCATGATTGATCTGTGTTCGAGTAGTCTGGATCCAGCTTTTGGCGTCATCGCCGTTGAGCATCTGCCCCAGGATCAGATCAGCCATAGCATCTGAGGAAGGCGGGCTTTTGGCACCTATATCTCCCTGGAGGCTGATCCTGATGCGGGCTGAAGAGACCACGCTCAAGCCTCTTTCGCCGTCATAGCTAAAGGGATGGATCACAAAGGGCTGATAGGGATGCTCTCGAAAGACATGGGTGCCCAGGCTTTCCACGAGCTCTTTTGCGGAATCCCGGTAGAGCTCCTCATCAATCTCATAATGGTATTCTGATGAGCCATCACCGTCCAAAAGATGCGGGACCGGGATCAGGCGCCGGGGGAGATCCACATGCTCTGTACTGCGGGAAAGGATCTGAAAGCTTGCACCGCCGTGGGGGGGGATGCCGATCTTAAATTCATCGGTCGGCAGAGAGGGCATGCCCGGCTGGCTGGGGTATCCCATCTGATTCATCAGGATCTGAGAATATCCTTCCTGCTCGATGATCTGATAGTCATCCAGATTGAATTCGACGATCAGCTCGCGGGTGCTCTTTTCCAGGACGGTGATCCTGGCCCCGAGTGTGCTGATCATGAGGGCTATAGCGATCAGGATGAGAGAGCGTTTCATTGTTCTTTACGGGTCGTAAAAATCTTCTCCAGTGAATAGATTAGCAGGTAGAATATCCCGGTAAACATGAATATCCCCAGCATCCCCTGGAACATTATCCAGAAGGAGTATTGAACGGTCTCAAGTCTTGTTAACATCAGTTGAAGCATCATTTATCTTTACCTCTTAAACGTGATAGGGTCTGCCATGAGCAATCATCATTGCCCGGTAAATGTTTGACCAGGGCCAATCGTGCCATGCGATGCGTGAAAGTCATGCGGGACAGGCTCAGCCGATAGTCTGTTTTTTGTTTCAGACTGGCACCGGTTCCGTAGGCGCCACCGATAACAAACACGATCTTTTTCCTATTTAACAAGTTAGTCAGAAAGCGGGAAAACTCAAGAGATTTTTTCTTTTCCCAGTTGGATGATCCTGATCTGCTTGCGGAATCAGAGCGTTGATGCCAGGGCCAGGGCCATGCACAGCATCTTGGTTTCGCCGTCATCGGCGCGAGAGGGGATCAAGATCGGCGCTTTGGTTCCCATCACCACATGGGCAACGCGGTATTTGCAATAATACGTAAGCATCTTGCCATAGATGTTTCCCGCCTCGATATTGGGCACGATCATGATGTCTGCATTTCCTCCGACCGGGCTGGTGATCCCCTTTATCTTTGCCGCGACGGCATCCACCGCATTGTCAAAAGCCAGTGGGCCTTCGATCGTGCAGCCCGGGATCTGTCCTCGTTCATTCATCTTGGCGATGAGGGCAGCATCGAGGGTGGCGGGCATTTTGGGATTCACCGCTTCCACCGCGGCAAGAAGTGCCACTTTGGGATTGGGATTGCCCAGATAATGTGCCACCTGCACTGCGTTTTTGATAATGGCGATCTTGTCTTTGAGTTCCGGCAGGATATTGATCCCTCCATCAGTCATGAGTCTCAGTCCATCGGGGTGCTCATAGGCCAGCACATCGGATATCACATCGCTGATCCTGAGGCCTTGATCTTTGTCCAAAACCGCTCTGAGCAGTGTGGATGTATCAGTCTTGCCTTTGAGGATGATGTCCGCTTTGCCTTCGCGAGCTAGGGCAACCGCCTTCTGGGCAGCGTCTTTGAGGTCGGCACCGGTATCTATGATCTCAAAATCACGACTATGCTCCTCAGACAATTTTTGTAGTAATTCCTTGATCTTGGGGGCGTCACCCACCAGGATGCTGTCTGCCAGTCCTTCTTTTTTGGCCAAAATAGCTGCATCAAGGACGGATTCGGTCTGGGCTGCTGCGATTGCCACTGTGCCCCTGCGAGCTTCTTTCACGCGAGTGATCAGTTCATCAAAATTCTTTATCATATATCATGCTCCTATTATTTAATGGGTAAAACGTTCGATAAATTCATCCACAAAAGCATCCTCTTCGGGCTTCATCTGTACCAGGATCTTTTTCAGGGCTTCTTTTTGGATCTGGCGCACTCTTTCGCGGGAGAGACCCATCTTTTCGGCAATCTGGGCAAAGTTTTTGCTTTCATGATTTTCATTCAGGCCAAAGTAGCTTCTGATGATCTCTGCCTCACGCTGTTCCAGCTTGTCGATAGCCCTGTGGATGCGCTTGTTCAAGCGATCTTGCTGATAAAGCTCCTGAGGATCAATGGCCTCATGGTCCTGCAAAAGATCACGTGTGCTAAAATCCTGAAAGTCGTTTGTCTTCATGATGTCATCATAAGATGAGGTCTCGGGGATCTGATCTTTGAGCAGAGAGATGGATTTTTGTGTCATATTCAGCCGTTCGGCTATCTCTTTGGTGCTGGCCTTTTCTCCGGTCACGGAGTAGTAACGATCCTTGGTGGCTTTCACTCTGTGGGCAGCACTTGACTTTCCCAGAGGGACACGAATCAAAGAAGACTTTTCTGATACCGCCAGCATGATGCGTTGCTTGATCCACCAGATGGCATAGGAGATCAGCTTGATATCTTTATCCGGGTCAAATTTCTCGATTGCTTTGATCAGCCCGATATTGCCTTCACTGATCAGTTCTGAAAGGGACAAACCCCGATTCTGATAGCGGGCAGCGATCTTGACCACAAATTTGAGATTGGCCTGAGTGAGTTTGTTCATTGCCTCAATATCGCCATTTCTGGCTTTGATGCCCAGTTCATGTTCTTCTTCGCGGGAGAGAGTCTGAAATTTCGAGATCTCGTTCAGATAGTTCTGCAGAGCTTTATCGGCAAAGACATTCTCACGTTTCATTCTTTTTGGCATAAAGTTAACCTAGTCCGGTGGCAAAACTTTGCGGGGGTTGATGGCTTTTCCTCTGATGCGATACTCAAAATGCAGATGCGAGCAAGTGGCATTACCTGTGTTGCCGACCGTCGCTATCTGCTGGCCTTTGGTCACTTTGTCTCCTACCACGACGAGGTTTTTCTCGTTGTGCGCATAGACGGTCATCACAAAATCCGGATGTTCCAAAACAATCACGTTGCCATAAGCGCCCTGACTTCCGGAATAGACCACTGTCCCATCCAGCACGGCATGAACCGAGCTGCCGTTTTTGGCTCCGATATCGATGCCTTTGTGGGGCTTGCCGTTGCGCAGCCCATATTCTGAAAGCACTGTTCCCTCAAGCGGGGAGGCCAGGTCTTCCCGAATCCGGTCTTGAGTGAGTATCTCGGCTTCCGTGATGCGATCCAGATTGGCTTGATCTACATTCCCGGGACTGCCTGCTACCCGGATCTTTTGTCCCACTCGAATCGCATCACCAGAAAGAGAATTCAGCCGCTTGATTTCTGCGACCGTCATATTGTGCTTTCGGGCAATCCCATAGAGGGTGTCTTTGGCTTTTGCTTGATAAAATTTGTCGGGCACCACGGCTTCATCTTCGGCAGCAGGAGCCGGGGCATCTTCCCCTGGGTCATCAGAAGTCTCCGGGGCCCTGGCAGGATCACGGATTATGATGCGTTGGCCGGGGAAAATAGCTGCGTTTTGATTCGCAAAGTTATTCCACTTCACGATGTCTCGGACCGTCACGTCATGCTTCAGTGCTATGCGATATAGATTGTCTCCGCGCTTGATCTGATAGAAATAGTCAGCGGGCAAAGAAGAGGCCTGTATGCGGCGGGATCCAGCGTCGGCTTCCGGCTCAATGGCTTCCTCTGAAGAGGCAGTGCCGGATAGCTTCAATACCTGACCGATACGAAGATCGGTGCTTTCGAGGTTATTCAAGCTCTGGATCTCTTGCACACTCATGCCATATTTTCTGCCCAAACCGTAGAGAGTATCTCCTCTTTTGACGATATGAGTCTGATTTTGCGCTGTTGCCAGAATAGGCATCAAAAGCAGCAGCAGCACCAAGCCCCAGCTTGATCTATCTAATCTGAAAGTCATTATACTCTTTTGCAGTGTCTATCTTTTCCATTATTAGTCCATCCACCCGGGAAAAGCCATTCCCGAGCCTCAAATACTCGCAAAAACTATCAATGAGCTCTTCACGCCCTTGGGCAATGATATACACTGAGCGATCCGGAAGGTTCCGGACATAGCCATTCAGGCCGCATCTACGAGCGCTACTTTGCACGTAGTAGCGAAAACCAACGCCCTGAACGCGCCCCATTACTTTTATTTCCCATTGCGGCATACTTACTCACTTATAGCTTTTGATCTTGATATTTCAAGTCATGATATTTGTCAAGCATTCGTTTCAGCCGCCCCTTGCCGCTCTTGAAGCTCAGCCTTTTCGGGCGCAAAAGTCCTGAACGCACCAATCTGTCACTCTGCCAAAAGTCCTATTTATGGGACAGGCAGAGAGCAGCGCCCTTTATCCAGTTTAGACCGGTTCTCAGGTGACACGCATGCTGTCGATCCTGCTTGGCACGAGGGATTTATCTTAGCAGTATTTTCTGGGATATTGTCCTCTCCTGTGTTGAGTCCCAAATGTTGGTGTAAATTCCAACTCATTGTTTCTCTGGTTACTTAAGAACATTTTATAGTCTTCATTACTCACATTCTATATATGGTCAAGCGACCGATTCCATCGCTACCAAGCAAGTACTTTACATCTGCCGTTTGGAGTTCAAAGCGCTAAAACAAACTTTAGCTTATCCTTTCGCCCTGATAGCGCTTTGGACTTCAAATAGACCTGGCTGACTAAATACACATTGAAGTCCAAACCGGCGTCAAACTTGAGGTAATTTCGAGACTACTTAGCCGGTTTGAACTCCAATTTAAAGCGCTGCCGTTTGAAGTCCAAACCGGCGTCAAACTTGAGGTAATTTCGAGACTACTTAGCCGTCTTGAACTCCAATTTAAAGCAATTTGCTGCGATGGCTTACTGGAGGTTGCTGTGAAGCTCTGGTCCCAATTTTTGCGCTCATGCTGCTGCATAGCACAAAGACAGACTCCGGATCCAAGCTCATTTACCAAACTCAGCTTCAAATAGGTTTCAAGCCGGGATGCTGCTATGCGCACACGAGGACCATGGGATGAAGTCGGGATCAAACAGCGATCGATCGAGGGGCTGTATCTGGCCGGATAGTGGTATATCAGGCAGATCTCTGCCAGGGTTTTGGGAGAATTTATTTTAGAGAGAAGAACGGGGCTAAAATTCTGCTTTCAATTCGCGCAACATCAGATCACGCATGGCTGTCAGGGGTTCTTTGCCCTCATATAGGATCAGGTAAACCTGCTCCACGATGGGCATATCCACCCCCATCTTCTGGGCCAGTTGGTAGACCGAGCGGGTGGTGGCGACTCCTTCTGCCACCATCTCCATCGAGCTTTGCAGCTCCGGGAGGGTCTTTCCCTTGCCGATCTCATAGCCCACATAGCGGTTACGGCTGTGAGGGCTGGTGGCTGTGGTGATCAGATCGCCGATGCCGGAAAGCCCCAAAAAGGTTTCCCTCTGAGCATTCATGCTTTGGCCAAAGCGGCTGATTTCCACTATGCCCCGGGTCAAAAGCGCACCCATGGTATTATCTCCAAATCCCAGTCCACTCACGATTCCTGCTGCGATGGCAATGATGTTTTTGACTGCACCGCCGATCTCCACTCCGATGATATCCAGGCTGCGGTATACTCTGAAATACTCATTGGAAAAGATTTCCTGCAGCCAGAATAGCAGTTTTTCGTCACTACCGGCGATCACCACGGTCGTGGGCAGGCCTCTGGCCACCTCTTCGGCATGGCTGGGCCCGGAAAGGGCACAGATCATGTGATGAACCTGAGGGGGCAATTCCTGGGCCAGGATGCGGTCTATGGTCTGCAGGCTACTTTCTTCTATCCCTTTGGCCACATTCACGATGGCGCGCAGGCTTGGCGCTTTCCACAGCCTTTCGGCGGTAGCAGGATCGATGCTTTTGAGGGTTCTGCGGATAAATTGAGAGGGAGTAGCCAGGAGGATGAGATCGCTGGCAAAATCTGCCAGCGCAGCAAAAGAATCGGTAAAGCCGATGCTATCAGGCAGGGTGATCCCTTTGAGCAGGGCCGGATTTGAATGGCTTTGTCGAAGGGTCTTCAGATATTTCGGATTGTATTCCCAAACCAGCAGCTCATGAGAGTTTTCTGCGAGCAATTTGGCCAGTGCCAGACCCCATCCGCCTCCGCCGATGATCGAGATCTTCATTTTGGGATGCGTTTGCAGAAATCGCTAAGTTCGATATCGTCTATGTCGTCCAGGTCATCATCCGGCTCATCTTCATCCAGAACCCAATCCGGACAAAAGAGCAGGTCTTCTTCGAAATCCCAACCGTCCACATTGGCCAGGCCGTAATGCCCGAGAGTTTCCTCTTCCCAAAATGAATAGTAGCAGACTCCGTCAGCATTTGCCCAGACCAGGACAGGATGCTTGTAGTGCCTCAGCTCGATCTTGTGATTTTCAACCAGATCAAGGAATTCTCTTATTTTCTTTCTGTCATTCTCGACTTTGAATTCCATACTTACCTCACATCTTAAAATTTGTATTTCACCATGGCTGAAAGGCGGTTTTCGCTGAATTCTTTCAGGCGAAGCACACTCTCATTTGGTGAATCTACATTCCTGAAGATGTGCAAGTAGTCAAGAGATAAATTCCATTTGGGGTCGAGTTTGAAATCCAATCCTGCTTTTACATTGTAGATCTGATATACCCTGCCGCCGTACCAGGAGCCGTCTCCTTGATAGTAGCGGTCTTCCTTGACCAATTCCAGAGAAGGGCGCCAGCTTTGTTTCTTGGTGCTGGTTCCGGAAAGAGGCATGGATTTCAGGCGCAGTACTCCCCGATAGATATTGCTGTCATAGCTGCCATCATCCGCATCCAGATCCTCAAAGCCTGTGCATTCATGGCTACGATAGCTGTATGAACCTTGCAAAGAAAAGCTGGGGAAAGCGTAGCGGGCTCCAATCTCTGTGGTCAGGCGATTGCCATCGGCCTCTGTGAAATACTGATTGTAACGCAGATTTTCATGGCGGATATTGGCAATGCCGGTCAGATTTTTGATTGGTCGCAGTAGCAGTTCGGCCCGATACAGATCCTTCTGATAGCTGTATTTCTCGAGCTCACTGGTGCCATCAGAATCCGTATAGTGGCGGTAGTATACATAGGGATAGTGTCCATAGAGCGTGATTAGGCTCCAATAGTGGCGGTCCACACGCAGGCGGAGCAGCGCATCATGGCGATACTTGTCCGTATTGCTGATATTTTGATTGATCGAGGCTGTGACCGAAGGCGTGAAAGTCCACCAGCGGTAGGGGATGGGATAGGCCAGATCAATGCGCGTGGCGATGTTTAGATCATCGGTAGTTTCCGCAAAATCCAGATTGGGATGATCGTTTTTCCAACGGGAGATATCATAATCCGAAAGCTGAAACACATTGTCCGTATAGCTCAGACCTAGGCTCAATTCGGTCTCGATCTGTGCGTGGCCGCGCTCTATGACAATTAGAAAAACAAGCAAACACATGATGATGGGGAAAAAGTTCTTCTTTCGTCCCAAAGATCTGGGCTTGCGCACCTTCTTGTCTTCCTCGTTTTTGGTATGATCCGATATATCCGGGAAAACTTCACAGGGAATCTGTCTGTCGTTATTCATATCTTCTGGAAAGTTCATATCACTCCCCTACTTTTTGATGTATACCGGTTTGGCCATAAACATGTGCTCAGAATCCGCTCGCAGCTCATACTCGCTGCTATCCTCGTTGTCGGGCAATTCCACTTTCATGCCGATGGTCAGATACTTGACTCCGGTGGCGTGAAATTTGCTGCTACGGGCCAGGCTGAATTCCTGAGTCTCCACCAGCTCTCCATCCTTATATACGTTGAACCTGGGTAATCTGCGATCAGTAAGCTGAGCCCGGACATAGACGACACAGTCGCGGCCATTGTTCAGGGTGAATCTAAAGGGTTGAGTCCGGTTGAAGGTATAGTATTCGCTGTTGGTGGATCCGTGCGTGACATCGATCATCCCGGCGTGGGCCTGGATCACCCGACTGGGCTTGCGAACCACCTTGACTTTGGGTATATATTCATAGATCTCGTAAGGCCGCATATAGATGCTGCGCTGATAGCAGAGCAGTTCGATGCTGGCGGTATCCTCGGGGATATCAAATTCAAAATCCTCATAAAAATAGTATCCGTCTTTGAATTCGGCTGAGACCAGATCAAAGGCTGTACGCTGTCCATCGATGATGACAAAGATCTGGGGCTTGCGCAATTCCTTGATGCTAAAGCTACGGATCTGGACGCGCTTTACGTCCTCAGTTTTCAGGGTCATGGGTTGTTCGGGCAAACTGCGGTAATACCAGTGATTTGTTTCTTCCATGCGGCGGATTCTGCGATTTCCGGGGTTCTCAAAATCCATTATTCTGCTGCGATATTCGCTTGCATAAGCCAGCCCGGCTAATAGGCAGATCAGGATCAGTATGAAGTTTTTCTTATTCATTGTTAAATTGCCTCCTAAAGCTCGTCATCTGTATCCACAATGTTTGCCATAAACCTACGGTCGTGACGGTCAAAGACGATCACGATGATGATGGCAATCAAGAGAATCACCAGACAGATGCTGGCCACAGTGACATTGTGGGTGATGGAACTGAATAATGTGCCTTCTCCAGGCACGGGCTTCTCATCCAGAGATAGGCTGAGCTCATATCTGTCTGCCCAACGCAGGATGCGACGGAAGTTCAGGACAGAGACGTTGCGTTTGGCCATCTTCATCATCACGCCTTCACGATCAAAATTGCGCTCTGCCAGCTTTGTATTCAAACCTTCCGGGATCAATCTGGCATTGGGTTCACTGCCCACATTTGCCAGGCCGGCGCCGACATTGACAAAGAGTCGATAGCGTTTGTCGCCATTGATCAATCGGTCATAGGCTTCCATGCGCATATCCACGTTTTCTTCGAGGCTCGAGCCCAAAATCAGCGGTACGCCATTTCGGATCATGGCGTTCTTGAGGGCAGTCATGCCGTTGTCTGTGAGGCCGATGCCCCGGTCTTCACTGCCGCCGATAGAGGCATAATCAGCTCCAAACTCTAGTAAACCCTTCTGTCTGAGGATGGCTTCCATATCCAGCCAGGTAAGCTCCGGGCGGTTTGCGCCGTAGGATGCAGAAGAAAGAGAGACTATGATGCTGGGATTCAGATCCAGAACCGTTACTGCCGCATATAGTCCCAGATTCACGGCCGGGTTACTGCCCGTGATGCCGATAGCTACGTTGTCACCGGGTTTGAGCCGACTGAGCTCTTCCACAAAGATTGCCGCGATATTCGGATTGATGGCGGCTTGTTTTTCAGAAAGCAGGCCACGGTCTGTGGTGATAGAGGACAGTCTGGAGCCGATCAGGCCAGTATGGAAGGGGTCGTTTATGGGGTCGATATCAAAGCCCCGGGCATCGATCTCTTCGCTCAGCGCATCCAGATAGGACTGCATCAGGTTCACGGCTTCCAGCTTTTCTTCATAATGATTCGTTTTGATCTCCACATAGCTGTTTGCCGCGATCAGATATAACACGATCGACAGGACAAAGAGCAGGATCAGTGACCAACCGGATTTGAGACTGGGACGGTACATTCTGCGAGCCATCTTAGACCTCCCCGCCAAAAACTACCATCAGCACAAGGCGGACAAAAACCGCCGCAATGGTCATCGTGGAAAGGGTCTTCCAAAATCCCTGGCGTTCAAACCAGTTTGCGATGAGGCCCGGCACGATGTAGCCGATGGATTGCATCTGCAATTGGTGAATAGTGAGTTCGTGAATAACCAAAAGGCGGGAAGCCCAGCCCAGGACAAATCCAATCAATATGCTCAAGACCATTCTGCGCTTGCCAAAAAGCAGCGTAAACTGGCTGATGATACGGATGAAACCCCAGGTGAGTAAACTGATGATCAGGGTCCCCAGGATCTGCATGGGCCTGTCAAGATATAGTGCTATATAGCCGGGTACTACTATTCCTCCGGCAGAAGCGCCTAATAATTCTGAAAAGATCAGACTGATAATTACGCCGATTCCTACAGCGGCTTGTACTACTGCTTCAACCACGACCAGCTCCTTTACTTTTTGCTTTTGGTATTTTATGTCTGAAATGAGCTACGATCTGAGCTCCGTATTTAAAATCTCCGGCAATGTTCCCAATGCCCAAAACGTGGGATTCCTTGCGCGTGAGATCCCATACTTTTTTATAAACTTTCTCCGTGAGAGGCTGCCCCATACTGATCAATTTGTCCCTGGGCACTCCCTTACTCAGCGCAAAAGCCTCTACTTTCTCCGGAATCTCGCCGGTGAGAAGCAGATAATCATAATCCACTGCAGTCACTGCCTCGACCAATTGCTGTGATCGGAAGAGACGGTCGGCCCTGGAATTCAGGATGATGATGGTCTCCACGCCTTTCAAATGGGCTGTGACCATATTGATGACGTAAGTGGAGGATTGGGGATCATTAGCGGCAAAAACGTTGTAAAAATTGATCTGCTTGCCCCTGTCTTCGATGAGGTATTTTTTCAGAGCACCGGGATCCGGACAGGCTCTTTGCATTTCTTTTAGCGCTACATCACGCGGAATGCCTGCCTCTGCGCATACGGCGAGTGCAAGCTGCACGTTTTCCGGATGCTCGATGTAGCGAAACTGGGCTAGCTCTTCCGGCGTCACATCAGTGGGCAGGATCTGATGGATCTGGCACTTTCTGCTCTTTGCCACTCTTTTGAGAATATGAAATTGAGCGACCTCAGAGGTGTAGCATACTCCACCGCGAGGGATGGTGTTTGACAGACTCATCGTAACGCTTTGCACGGAATTTCCCATCAAATCCAGGTGGTCGGGACGGCAGTTTGTGATCACAGAGATGGTGCTCTTCACAAATTTGCGCTCTGTGATCCATTGGAAAATAGGATTCACCGCCATGCATTCGATCACGATCGCATCCGGTTTCTCAGTCGCAGCATAACGGAAGATGTATTTCTGCTCGATGATATTGGCACCTTGCAGACGGATGATGGCAGCCTCACGACCATCTGGCAAAACCACTCGGGGTAGTGTGCCCGTGATCTTTGCTATGGTCTTTTTGCCGCCGGCGCGGAAACCCGCCGCAATCAATCTGGTTACACTTGACTTCCCCCTGGTGCCGTTTACGTGAATGCGGATGGGAATCGATGCCACATTCCGGCAATGTCTGCGATACTCAAGTCCCCAATGCAGGAGCAAGAGTATAATGGCTATGATCAATAACGTCATCTATATCCTCATGGTACTTAAAATCTTTTCACAATATGGACGCTTCTTTGGAAACATTAAAATATCCACGCCAAGTGAATGTGCAATATCCATTCCATTACCGGGAAAATATCCCTGGCTCGCGCAAATCCAGTTCAGGGTCCCGCTCATAATTCCAGCGCTTCATCCAGCTTGCCGGCCGGGGACTATCCTGACTTGGGATTAGCAATTTCTACTACTCCAGCTTCTTTAGAAAGAGACGGATTTTGTCAAGTAAGATCGCTTTCTCTATCCATGG
>CAZWUD010000003.1:0-25265 GCA_964637055.1 uncultured Candidatus Cloacimonadota bacterium | reverse complement strand
GGATGAGCTCGGCAAATACGCTCTTCCCCACTCCGGTTTCTCCGGTGATCAAAGCTACAGTATCCAGTGCAGCAATCTTTTGGACTTTTTGAATCAGAGTCTGGATTGGTGTGCTATTGCCAATGATCAGATCCGTATCCAGTTCCTTGTGCACCATGGCATTGAGGCGTCTGTTTTCAGCGATCAGCCATTGGGCCTGCAGTGTCTTTTCTACAAGGATATTGATCAGGTCCAGATTGCGAATGGGCTTTTCGATAAACTCGCTGGCCCCGAGCTTCATTGCCTGCACCGCCGTCCCGATGGATGCCTGACCACTCACGGCGATCACTGCGGTATAGGGATAAAAAGAGGATATCTCACTGATCAGATCCAGACCGTTCTCTCCGGGCAGGACCAAGTCCACGATCGCTATATGGTAACGTCCGGATTCCAGCTTCAGCCGTGCATTGCGAACGCTGGTGACAGCTGTCACCTGATATTCGTCCACCAGCTGCGAACCGATTAGGTCCAGGCTATCTTGAGAATCGTCAACAATCAATATGTCCTGTTTATCGTTCATGGATCAATCCTTTCAGCATCTTATCAGACGGGTCCCATCTGGATTCAATCGGGAATTTGCTATCGCCCATCATTTCACAGACGGGATCCTGGCAAAGCAGTGACAATTGACCCTCATCAAGCTCTATCTCGGGTATCAGATAAAGAGCTGACATGCCCTCGTCAGTGGTGATTCCGGTTTGGAGCTTGAAGCGTTGGCTGAGCTTGCTCAGTTTCAATAGCTTATCCTCATACCACACTGACATATCCAAGCCGGCAATCATCGCCTTTTGCCCTTCAGTCAGATCGTCCCGGTCAAAGATAATGTGATGTTTGACAGGCAGATAGTGATTCAGATATCTCAGTTCATTGTCTAGCCAGAGAGACAGATCCTGCTGCTCGGCAAAGGCAAAGGATCTATCCCACAACTGGCGAGACAGATCCTTTAATGTGTCGTCAATCTTGATCCCGGCATCGTAGATTTTGGCTGCTTCTCTGAGTCCCGGATTTTTCTTGCCCAGAGTCTGCGAATAACCCAAGATTAGATTCAAGTGGTTATTGATGTTGTGCAACATTCCTTCCAATATATGACGTGCCAGAATCCTATCACTCATGTTTTAAGCCTTTATCTTGCGGTATTCTTTGAGCCCCTCTCGGAAGATGTGCATGGCCTTCATCAGATCGCTCTTATTCAAGACGTAGGCAAGACGCAGCTCGGATTTACCCAATCCCGGAGTAGCGTAAAAGCCCGCAGCAGGGGCAGCCATCACGGTTTGGTTATGCAACTGATATTCTGCCAACATCCAGGTCACAAAGTCTTCGGCGTCTTCAATCGGAAGCTTGGCTACGACATAAAAAGCCCCGGCTGGTTTTTTGCAGACGACGCCATCGATAGCTGAGAGCTCATAAAAGACCAAATCACGCCGTGACTGATACTCTGCCATCATTTCCTCAAAATAGGAATCAGGCAGATAAACACAGGCATTGGCAGCCAATTGATCAATCGTGGGCGGGCAGAGACGGGCTTGAGCAAATTTCAGGCCAGCCTCCATCAGGGCTTCATTCTTGGAAACAATGCAGCCGATCCTGGCTCCACAAGCTGAATATCTCTTCGATACGCTGTCCACCATGATGGCTTGCTCTTCAAACCCGGGAAGAGACAGGACACTGGTGTGTTTCATACCATCATATACAAACTCCCGGTAGACCTCATCCGAGATCAAGAAGATATCATGCTTTTTGCAGATATCTGCCACTCGCAAAAGCTCTTCCTTGCTATAGACGGTTCCGGTGGGATTGCCGGGATTGCAGATCATGATGGCTCTGGTTTTCTCATTGATAAGGCTTTCAAAGGCCTCTGCTGGAGGAAGGGCAAAACCATCTTCAGCATAGGTTGTGATCGCTCTCAGATTGACAGAGGACATGGTCGCAAAACCATTGTAGTTTGTGTAAAAAGGCTCGGGAACGATGATCTCATCATCCACATTTGCCACCAACATCATGGCAAAAGTGATGGCCTCACTTCCAGCAGTGGTGACGATGATGTCTTTCTTCTGGAGTATCACATCATGCTTTTGATAGTAGTGAACCAGGCTTTCCTGATACACATCCAACCCCTGCGAGGGTCCGTAGGCCAGGACCTTCTCCGAAAACTCATGATAGACCTTGATCATTTCAGGTGGAGTAGGAATATCGGGTTGACCGATATTTAAGTGATAGACCTTGATGCCCCTCTGCTTTGCACTGATGGCATAGGGCATGAGCTTCCTAATCGGAGAAGCCTGGATATTCAGGGCTCTGTTTGATAGCTTCATTTCTACTTTCCTTTAAGAATAATCTTTGTGCCCTTTATTTAGGACATTGAAAAAAAGACAAGGAAAATCTTATCCTATCCACATTCTAAGCGTTCACAATAAGTAGCTTAGATCATATCTATCAGCAAGATGGCCTGGCTTAAATTGCTTATCAGCCGTCAGCAGGATTTAGCATATATCAGCGACAATATCATGAACTGGCTTATTCAGGCATTGCTATGATCTTTACAATAACCGGGTTCCTTTGATAGAATTTGCATTGACTGATAAAGGAGCAAAGAGTCCGGCTTCAAACTTTGGGATGGCCGCTGCTGCAACCATTGCGGCATTGTCCATACAGAGTTCTAATGAGGGATAAAAGACCTCGATTTGATGACGCCTTCCTTGCCGGGTAAGCCCCTCTCTGAGGGCAGTATTGGCTGCCACACCACCTGCGATCAAAACCTGCCGAATGCCCAATTCCCGGGCTTTGCGAATTGTCTTTGAGATCAATGGCCGCACAATGGCAGCTTGCACACTGGCCGCAATGTCATTTTGATGCTCCGACAGATGCTCCGCAGTCTGGTTATAGATATAAGTCCTGATGGCGGTTTTCAGGCCACTATAGCTGAAATTGTAATTGTCCTTTTGCGGCAGCGGATTGGGCAGAGCCACAAAGCCCTCATCCCCATCCCGGGCAAGTCTATCAATGATAGGGCCGCCTGGGAATCCTAAACCCATCAGTTTCGCCGCTTTGTCAAAAGTCTCTCCGGCAGCATCATCCAGAGTCTTGCCCACGATGTCAAAATCCGTATTGGTCTTAAAGTGAACCAGCTCCGTATGGCCGCCTGATACTACCAAAGCTAAAAATGGCGGCTCCAGATGGGGATGGTCGATGTAGTTTGCAAAGATATGGCTGAGGAGGTGATTGACCGTGATCAAGGGCTTCTGCATGCTCCAGGCAAGGCTCTTGGCAAAGGCAAGGCCTACGATCAGGGAGCCGATCAATCCGGGATTGATCGATACCGCTATAGCATCAATGTCAGATAGCTTGAGCTGGGCTTTTTGCAGTGCAAGCTGGCTCAGGTGCATGATGTTTCTCATGTGAAGTCTGGAAGCCAATTCCGGCAAAACTCCACCAAATTCAAGATGCTCGACCTGTGATGAGATGAGGTTTATCAGCACCCGATAATTCGTGTCGAGAATAGCCACCGAAGTATCGTCGCAGGAGGATTCAAAGGCCAGGATAAGGCTCATTGGCCTTCCCGGGCACGAACCCTATCCGGAGTGACGGCTATCACTTTCACATTGTCCGGGCTTTGAATCTCGACTGCATAGAGGCCTTTTTCATCTGGATTCTCACTGAGGGTTACCTTGAGATCATCAGGGTTCAATCTATCCAAGACCAAAGCTGGTGCCTGAACGCGAACAGCCACACGGGAGGGGATGTAGGCTCTGGGCAAAGAGATGTCTGCAAAGACTTTGGTCGATTCTTGGGTCCCCGATATACTAAGCTGAACCTCTGCTTCGGAAACTGAGATTTCAGGATCAGGAACGATGAGGCTGAGCCGAGCGCCATTTGAACTCAAGACTTCTCTGTCTATTTCCTCGGTGAGAATCATGCTGATGTTTTTCAGCCTGGACTTGGGTCCGAATATCGTAACGTTCTCCGGGTTCAGGATGTATCTCAAGTCCTCAAAGCTGTTTCTGGTGTAGAGATTCGCAAAGTCGAGCTTCACAGGCACTTTCTTTTGATGAAAAGTATCGGTCTGAACTTGCAGTTGCTCTGTCTCACTGGGACCCAGAAGGGTCACATTCACGTTTTCAGGCAGATCAATCACATAATCCTGCAAAGAGATAGACTTCGTAGTCGAGCTAATTCCGCTGGCATCGATATAGACATTTGGTCTTGCCATCTTCAAACGAATAATATCCATCCCTCTCCCCCGCACGTTAAAACCGATCTTCTGAGGGAGTTCCTCAATCGTTATTCCCGGCGGCACTGATTGCAGATTTAGGGGAAACGAGAGCACTGTACGGTGCTCTGAAACCAGCACAGATTGAAACCAGATTATGATTGCCAAAAATATGGCAAAGATGCGCAGACCAAGGTTTTCCTTTAGCATAATCTATTCTTCTTCAGCACCGGTTTGTATTCCCAGTTGTTTGATCTTTTTGTACAGGGTAGTTCTTTCGATGCCGATCTTTCTGGCTGTCTTGGAAACATGCCATTCATTACGACCCAGATGAAAGATCAGATATTCGCGTTCGTATTCTGCCATACTATCCTTAAGATTCGCTATTTTCATATATTTACTGTTGTCCACGTCCCGATCCTGATCAAAACCGCTGATTTTGTGGTCAAGATGCTTCAAGATGGTGGAATTTGTGATGCTTTTCTCGTGAATCATGATAAATTTACAGAAGTTTCTCAGCTCCCGGATGTTACCCGGCCAGTTGTAACTGAGCAGGGCATCTTTTAAACTCACTAAATCCAGATGGTCATTGATGTTGTATTGATTAGAATAGTTAGTCAAAAAGAAACTCATCAACAGCAGGATGTCATGTCCCCTGTCTCTCAAGGGCGGCAATTCCACGATATTCCCTTCAATTCTAAAAAACAGGTCTTTGCGCAGGCTTTCTCCGTTTGAAAGGATGTTCATATCGGCATTGGAGGCAAAGATCAGCTTTGTATTGACCTTTTTGAGGGGTCCGCCGACGACTTGAATCTCCTTGTTTTCGATAGCTCTTAGTATCTTGGATTGTGCAACTGGAGAAAGGTGGGTCACTTCATCCAAAAACAGCAAACCGTGAGTGCAGTCTTCAAAGAATCCTCTCTTGTTACTATCTGCATTTGCAAAGCTACCCTTCACGTGCCCAAAGAGTTCGCTGTCAATCCTGCTTTCGGTGAGAGCTGAACAGTTTATCGTATGAAAAGGTTTGCCAAAACGCTTGGAGCTGATATAGTAATAATTTGCAGCTACTTCCTTACCGGTACCCGTTTCGCCGATGAGAAAGAGATCTTCATCCACTTCGGCCAGTTTGTGGATCTGTTCCCGAACCGTTTTAATAGCATCGGATTCACCGATAAAGGGAAATGATCTGGTAAATTGTTTTTTGAGGTTGATATACTCAATCTGCAGGCCGATGTGTTCTTCTTCCTGCCTTTTCAAGGTAATAGCGTTGTCAATGTGAAGCAACAATTGATTGGTGCTAAAGCTACTACCCTTTTCGATAAAGTGATATGCACCCAGAGAGCGAATCTCCTTGACCTGGGCTGAACTAACTTCCCCGGAGATGACTATCACCTTATAGTTAAGGTCCATGTTTTCTTTTAGCTGCTTAAGCACCTGTATCCCATTGAGTTTACTACCCACCAGATACACATCCAGCAAAATCACATCGGGATTGAAAACCCGGAGCTCTTCAAAAAACAAATCTGAATTTGGTGTAACTAACACCTCGTATGAGTATCGGATCAGGATCAGTGCAATCTGATCTGCCAACACCACATCGTCTTCGAGTATTAATACTTTACCTTTGGTCATAGGTTTACCTCATGAGTCTTTCTTCGAGTTCAGCCAGGGCGTTGATAAAATATATGTACGCTTGGTCGGGTGAGTCATAAGGAGAGAAGTACTTGTGCACATCGCCGTCTTGGAAATACTTGGTACACATATAATAGAAATGATCCGAAGTACTCAGCATACGGGCTATGCGCAGTAGCTCATCATCTCCCTTTTCTTTGATGCGGACAAAGAGATGGTAGAGAGTCTCGATCGAATTGTACTGCATGTCGTTTCCCAGCCAGGCTGAGAGGTCACGCTGTTCGTCTGCCCAGGAAACGGCCTCCGGGAAAGAGATGGATTCCTGTTGATAGTTTGCCAATCCGCTTGCTTCTTTGGGCAGAGCAAATCCCAGGTGATCATGCTTCAGCACTTCTTCTGGAAAATGACGCATAAAGTCAAAGATCCCGCTGGATGCCCATTGATGTTCCCCAAAAGTCTCATAATCCATAAACAAATTCAAAAACTGATTGCGCCCTTTATTCTCGCTCAGAGTTAGCTTATCGATCCAGCGGACAAATTTATCTACAGTCAGGGGGTATTCCGGCCAGTTTCGATTTGAAAAGCGAAAAGCAATATCATCCGATAACTGGTAGTATTTTAGCAGCAGGTTAATGCGCTTTGAGTAGTTTTTGTAAGCGTAGAGAGGAGATCGCCATTGCAGGATGCGGTCCACACCTTCGGTGATTATCGTCTTAAATCCTTCGATCTCATAGACCAGATCAGACAGGCTGTCCTGGTAGATCAATTCGGTATTGCGGAATGTTTCTGTATAATATGAAAACTCGCTCTGCATCAAATCCCGGTGCATGTGAACCTGTTCCAAAAACTCATTGGAATCATACAAGAAGGCAAGTGAGTGGTAATAGGTCTCGCCCAATAGCTCCACCTGGCCGGTATCCACCAGGGCTCTAAAGGAATCCAGAGTCTCGGGACTGTAGAGCTTAAACTGTTCAATCGCCGTCCCGGTGATGGAAAAGGCCACCTTAAATCGGCCTTCATGTTTTTTGATTAGTTCCAAAAGCAACTTATTTGTAGGAAGATAGCATTTCTCTGCCACCTTGCGCATGACCTCGCCGTTGAGCCGGTCATCAAAAAGCGGAGCATCCTTGCCGATATCAAGCACATTGAAATGTTCGAGCCGGAAGGGTTGATGTACTTGGAAGTAAAATACTATATTTAGCATAGGTTCTCCTCTCAGTTTTGTTCGCGAATAAATTCTGCCAGAGTCTCAGTATAGACCTTTCTGATCTTGCTGGCTGCGTCGTCCCATTGAATCAAGTTCACTTCCCGCATTCCATCGATCCCCATCTTGATTCTTTTTTCCGGATTTGCGATCAGATGGTTAATGGTCTCCACCCAGAGATCCAGATTCCAAAAGTCGATCTTAAAAGCATGCTTCACCACTTCCGCCACGCCTGATTGCTTGGAAATAATCGAAGTAATGCCATAGGCCATGGCTTCCAGGGGGCTGATGCCAAAGGGTTCAGATACAGATGGCAATACATAAATATCTGATGCCCTGAGCACTGTTTCCACCTGCTTACGATTCAAAAAGCCTGTGAAAAGAAAGCGATTCTTCAGCTTCAGAGAGGCAGAGCGGCGCAAAAGCTTGCGCCCCATATCACCTGTCCCTGCCATGATGAATCTGGCCTCAGGATGAGTCTCCAAAACCTTCTGAGCCATGTCCAGAAAATAGTCAGGCCCTTTTTGAAGGGTTATCCTTCCAAGGAAGAGTATCACCGGATCACGGAATATCCTTTCTTTGCTGATTACAGTATCTTCCGGTACGGTGAAGGCATTGTGAACAATGCTGATCTTGCCAGTATCAATGCGATAGCGGCTCACGATCATCTGCGCCGTATACTGGGAAACGGCTATCACCCTGTCCGCATAGCGCATGCCGGAGTGTTCGATCTTGTGGACCCTTTCGTCTCCAGGGCCACCTGCACGGTCAAATTCAGTAGCATGAATATGCACCACGAGAGGTTTTCCGCTGATCTTTCTGGCCAGCATTCCGGCAGGATATGTGAGCCAGTCATGAGCGTGAATCAGGTCATAATCCAAGAGCTTTGCAATGCGCTCTGCCCGCAAAGTGAATTCTTGAACCTTGTGGATCAGATCTTCATCACCCACAAGGTGGTCCGTCAAATCTTGCCACAGCCTTTGCTCCTCACTGGTCACATCTTTTGAAAGCATGATTTCTTTCTGCAGCGATTTCGCATAGCGTTTGATCTCAGAAAGCTGAAAGTATGATTCCGGTTGCGTACTGATCCCGACGTATTCCATTCTCTCCTGGAGGCTGGAAAAGCTTTTTTGGGAAAACTTGTCTTGCTTTTTTTGATTGAAGAATACGGTCGGCAATGTATCCACATCCTTGGGCTCACGAAGAGGGAAATATACCATTTCCCGGGTGGGCAAGACGAGATCAATCTTGATGCCCAGCGAGAGCAGAGATTTTACCATCCCATAGCACGCCATGCCAAGACCGCCGGAAATAAGCGGGGGAAACTCCCAGGTGAACATTAGTATCTTCATGACTTGCGCTCCAAAGAATCAATAAAGGTCTCCACATTATACAGCGCAGCCACACTCCACGCTTTCGCTGGAGCTCCCTTGGGGAAATGCGGCTTTTCACCATCCCACACTTCGGCTACCGAAGCTATGTGCCCCCTCATGAAGCTATTTCGCAGAGTTGAGACAAAGCTTCCGAGCTGTTCTGCCAATTCCTGGTCGCTTCGTTGACCCCGGTTAATCTTCAGGTAAAGCCCGCAGAAAGGACCCAGCAGCCAGGCCCAGACGCTACCGTTATGATATGAAAGATCCCGCTCGCGCTGGGTTCCGTAGTATTTCTTACGGAAGCGTGAATCATGGGGACTTATTGTCCTGAGGCCGTAATGAGTATACAGCTCCCCATAGGCCCGTTCAAAGACCTTGCGCATGATGTCTTGCGAAAGCAGAGGCCAGGGCAGTGAAAGAGCTATCACAGCATTGGGCCGAATCTCTTTGATAGGCTTGTCACCTTCCAGGCGATCGGCGAGATATTCACCGTTCCAAAACTTTCCAAAAGACTTTAGTACCTTGTCTTTCAGGTTGACGTATTCTGGCTTCGGATTATAATCTCCATCCATCTGAACATAAGCATCACACATGGCATTGTAGGAGCAGAGGGCATTGTACCAGAGGGCGTTTATCTCGACCGGTGCGCCCCATCTGGGAGTGACGGCCCTGCCATCGATACGGACATCCATCCAGGTGCCATGAGCAAAGTCTGGTTTCAGCTCAATCAGCCCATCATCTCGGATCTCAAAAGGGTGCTCTTCAAAGGTCAAGATAGACTTGAATATGTCTTCACTCAAGTGGATAACTTCTTTCCAATAAGCCTTGCTTTTTTTGATCTTGCCCAGTTTCCACAGTAATATAATGTACCACAAAGTGGCATCGACACTGTCATAGTTTGCTGATCTGCCCGTTTCCGCAGACATGTTTGGGATCAAACCATTCTGAATCAGTTTGCTATACTTGGTGAGTATCTTTTCTACCGTATCGATGTTTTTGGCTCCGGAATGCAGAAGGGCATTCAGCACCACCATCGTTTCTCTTCCCCAAGCTCCATAGAAAGGATAACCGGCGATCACATCATCTTCGGATACAAAGTCCATCAGGGCAAATTCTAAAATCTGCAAATACTGACTTCGGTCAAAGAGAAGCTGGTCATCATAATTCAGGTCTGTCAGAGAGAATCCGTCGGGATTTTGCTTATCGGGATAATCTGAAGCCAGCGGAAGCTCACTGTAGCGGGATTTGATCTGATCAATCTTTTTAAGGGGGCTTGAGACTATTGAGTCTGAAAAGAGAATATGATTTGTCTCTCCGGGAGCTAATTCAAATGATATCTGAAACAGAGTGATCTGCTCACCGACCCCCTCATAGCCACTCATCACCTCCCAGGGATAATACACGTTGTAATACACATAGCGGTTGTAGCTGACTTCTCCACTGATCACTGCTCCGTGAACAGCCACAGCATTGTCTTTGCGCAAGGCAAAGAAGCGGCTAAAGTCTTCCTCTTGTTTGATCTTGGTATCAAACTGGGCATAGTCCAAACTTCCATGAGGATTGATATTGTGATGCGGACACAAGGTATATTTGGGGTGAAATTCAAAATGCAGTTTGTGTTTTCCGAGATTAGTATAGCTGACCAATGTGGTGTTTGTGGATTCATCCATCATGATCTCTTTTAGGATCAGGATCTCATCCTGGTGAGGCAAAGCAGAATAGAGAAAGCCGGGGTATGGCCTCAGCCAGGGCTTCACAAGATGCAGAAAACCTTCGGGGTAAATACAATTACTGTAGTTATTGCTATCCAAATGAATGGTTTCGCCACGCCACTCCACTTTCTCTTCTATCCCGGCAACCAGGTGCTTTCTATTCAGATTTCTATCATCTGCGATCAGAAGACCGTGGTATTTACGCTGATTGATCAGGTTCCCTGTTCCCAGAGCGTAAGAGCCCAGCTTGTTGGCCAGAATCCATTCATGGTGATGGGTCTCCATGAAGTACTTGTTCATTAAACCCCCTAATACTCGGTTTCTATGTGATGTGTTGATTTATTTCTATACTAAGAAATCCGTCAAGAGAAATTATCCAATATCTCAGATCGAAGCCTAATCAAATATTCTTCGGAACGATGTGGCTATGAGTCAATTCGAGCTTTGCCTATTGCATTATCAGAGCTTGTAGCAGGCTTTGTCGCAGGATCATGCTATGGCCACAGCAGAAGCGTGGGATGATCTCTACTGGAATCTATCTTGATGACTTCAGGGTCAATCAACTGCGTTCAAGCCCTGCATAGATGTGAGCAAAGCCAGGGAAGTCTAAAATCTTACAATCCTTGTTATTATCCTCTCTAAAAAAGATTTGCCATGTGCATCACAAGCGGAGATGGCTAAATACTTCTTGCCAGATTGATGGATTGTGTTCAAGTGACGCTATCATTGAAATTAAGGAGTGGAAGATGCCTCCAAGCTTTGTGTGCACAGACTGTGGTTTTGAATCCAGCAAATGGAGTGGTAAATGCCCAAATTGCGGTAGCTGGAGCACGTTGAAAGAGACCAGCCGAATCTTGGGAAAGGGTTCAAAGAGAGATCCCGGACTCAGGACATCAAAACCGGAAAAGATCGTAAAAATCAGCAGCAAAGAGCTAAAGCGCATCGCCACAGGCAATGCTGAGCTGGATCTGGTGTTGGGCGGTGGCATTGTGCCGGGAATGATGATCTTGATCGGCGGTGAACCGGGCATAGGGAAATCCACCCTGATGCTGCAATTGGCACAGTGGCTGGGAACAGCCGGACACAAGGTATTGTATTGTTCCGGAGAAGAAAGCACCGCTCAGATCCATATGCGCAGCAGAAGGCTGAAAGTGAGCAGTGAAAACATCCTCTTGCTCTGCACGAATGATACAGAACACATCATCGAAAGTATCCAGGAAGAAAAGCCGACCCTGGCCGTGGTTGATAGCATTCAATCCATCAGTCTCGGTTCTATAGATTCGATTCCCGGCAGCATCACGCAGCTCAAGGAAAGCACAAATAGGTTGCTAAGATGTGGCAAAGGACTTGGTATCCCTATCTTTATGGTGGGACATGTTACCAAAGATGGTTATGTAGCCGGACCTAAGATACTGGAACACATGGTTGACACCGTACTTTACTTTGAAGGTGAAATGCGCAATCAATACAAGATCTTGCGCGCTGTTAAAAATCGCTTTGGTTCCACAAATGAGATTGCTCTCTTTGAGATGACAAGCCTCGGTTTGATGCAGGTGGAAAATCCCTCCTCAGTCTTCCTCAGCAACGAGATGGCTCAGATAGGGACGTCCATCGGATGCATCATCGAAGGCAGCCGCAGCTTCATCGTTGAAGTACAGGCCCTGGCCACAGGATCAAACTATGGCACTCCTCAGCGGGTGGTAGTGGGACTGGAGCAAAAGAAACTGGCGATCCTGCTGGCAATCCTGGAGAAAAACCTCTCCCTTTATCTGCGCAGCAATGACGTCTTCATCAATCTTGCCGGAGGAATCCGATCTACCGATCCTTCCCTGGATCTGTCTATATTGGCCGCCATTATCAGCAGCCTGAAAGACTCTCCCCTACCGGAAAATTCGGTATTTATCGGAGAGGTGGGGCTGAATGGTGAAGTGAGACCTGTTTCCCAATTGGAAGCCAGAGTATCAGAGGCCAGCAAACTGGGTTATACAAATATCTTCATATCCGGGTTTTCGCGGATCAAAAACAACGGCAAATTGCGCAAGGTCAAAGATATCAAAGAGCTCTACCAGGCGCTTTCTTAAAAGCTGACTTTGCCCACGATATCAGAGATCTTCAGATCGCGCTGAAGAAGATACTTACCAAGCCCCATGATCAATTCAGGTGCAGCCAGTGGATTGACAAAGTTTGCCGTGCCGATGGCAATGGCAGAAGCTCCGGCCCAGATGAATTCCAGCGCATCACGCCAATTGTAGATCCCCCCCATAGATAGAATGGGTATTTTGACAGCCTGCGCAGCCTGATATGTGAGGGCAAGGGCTATGGGCTTGATTCCAATTCCGGTGTAGCCCCCTATTCCTCTTTTGATCCGTGATTTGCCGGTCTGGTGGTCAATGGCCATACCCCATACGCTGTTTATCAAGGCCAGGGAGGTGGCTCCTCCGGCTTCGGCGGCTGTGGCGATCTGGGCTATCTCGCTCACATTGGGAGTCAGTTTGACACACAGTTCACGCTTTGTGATCCCGCTAAGCTTACAGATCAGCTCATAAACAATATCCGGACAAACGCCGAATGTTATGCCTTGATTTTCCACATTGGGACAAGAGATATTCACTTCATAGCCACAAATCCCGGGGCAAGCTTCGAGATTTTCCAGTATTTCGACGAATTCATCAATACTGGAGCCTGAAAAGCTGACGATCAATGGTAGATGGAGTTTATCTCTATACACCGGTAATCTTTCAGAGATAAAATCGTCCAGGCCAGGATTTTGCAGACCAATGGAATTGATCAGGCCGGCTTCGCTTTCAAAGAGCCGGGGTGGAGGATTTCCCTTCTTGGCTTTGCGGGTGATGGTCTTGCACACAAAGGCGCCCAGGCAGGCTGGGTCAAAGAACTCCAGATTCTCCAGATCAAAAGTCCCGGAGGCAACTGTCAATGGAGTTTTTAGATCCAAGCGCCCGAGTTTGGTACGCAAAAGATTGCTGGCATTGGGATGGATTTTATTGATATCACTCAAAACAGTTCCCATCTCACCTCCTCAGCCTTGAAAATCGGTCCCTCTTTGCAGACCCGGAGGTAAGTCCAATCCTCTTTGCTGCCAATTGGTACGGAGCAACCGTGGCAGACGCCGATGCTGCATGCCATATAGGCTTCCAGGGAGACGTAATGCTCCAGCCCCAATCCGGATATTGTCCGGTTCGTTGCCTCCAGCATGGGCATTGGGCCGCAACTGTATACCAGATCGATATCAAATCGCTCCAGGTTTTCCAGGATGCCTTTGCAGACAGGTCCTTCGTGGCCGATGGAGCCATCTTCCGTCCAAAACTCGTCACAGGGGAAAATGTCACCCTGTCGGGCTCCGCCGTGCATCCAATAGATCTGATTGTGGTTTATCAGTTCTTTTTGCAAATACCACATGGGAGCATAGCCAATCCCGCCGCTGACCAGCAGGATGCGTTTTCCGCGATAAATGGGAAAGCCGTTACCGGCAGGGCCGATAAGCTCCAGCATGTCTCCCGCTTTGAGTTTGGAAAGGGCGTTTGTGCCCTCCCCCACCGCCTTGATCATAAAGCCGATCCTTCCACCTTGATTGTCATAGATGCTGATCGGTTTGAAAAGCTTTGGGATCTTATTGAGGGTGGAAGCATCGGCCAGGCTGGCCAGGGCTCTGATACTATAAAATTGACCGGGTCTGCCAGCCGCACCCAAAGCTTCATCCCAGATCCAGAGAATGAAGTAATCATCAGAAAGCTGTTCCCGATTTTGAATGGCACGTTGATGGTACTGGGGATTATTCATTTACTCATCCTGATATGTGATAGAACCACTCTTAATGGTATACTTTACCCTTGAAGCAAGGGTTTGATCCAGCCAGGGGCTGTTCTTACTTTTGGATACGATACTCTCTTTTGTGAAAGTCGTGCTATCCTCAAGATCGATAATCGTGAGGTCGGCCTTGACACCGGTTTTGATCTCGCCACCGCGAAGATTGAGAACCTTGGCCGGCTTGTGAGTGAGAGCGTCCACCAGGGTCTGCAGCGAAATAATCCCCGGCTTAACCAGATTGTCGTAAAGGACAGCAAAAGCTGTCTCAAATCCTATAATGCCAAATGGGGCATGGTCAAACTCCCGTTCTTTTTCAAAATCAGCGTGAGGAGCGTGATCCGTAGCAATGCAATCGATGAGCCCTTCACTCAAAGCCTGAACGCAGGCCAGACGATCTTCTTCGCTTCTGAGCGGAGGTTTCATCTTGGTATTTGTGTCAAAAGTGAGACAGGCTTCATCATTCATCACCAGATGATGAGGGGTGACCTCACAGGTTACGGGCAGGCCCCTTGCTTTGGCCTGACGAACCAATTCCAAAGAACGGGCGGTGGAAATATGAGCTATATGCAGATGGGCACCGGCACTTTCGGCCAGCATGATATCCCGGGCAATGATCACTTCTTCGGCCAAACCGGGAATACTGGAAAGACCGATGCGCGTTGCTACTTTTCCGGCCGTGATCTGACCCTTGCCGGCCAATGCGTAATCCTCCGGATGTATGATCACGGGAAGACCAAAATTTGCCGCATAGCGAAGACAGGATAGCATCAAGCGGGCATTTTGCACACATTTGCCATCGTCACTGACAGCTACAATTCCGCCAGATTTCATTGTAGCCATTTCGCTGATCTCTTCACCCTTACTCTGCTTTGTCATGGCTCCGATCACATAAACATAAACTATCTGATGCTGTTTGGCATGCAACTGGATATATTCCACAGAAGCGATATTATCGGTCACTGGATCCGTATTTGGCATAGCGCAGATAGCAGTGAATCCACCTTTGGCTGCGCTCATTGTGCCGGAAACGATATCTTCCTTATAAGTCTGTCCCGGATCCCTCAGATGGCAGTGGATGTCTATAAAACCAGGGAACACCGAAGCTCCGGCAGCATCTATATAGTGGTCAGCTTTCACATTGATCTTGGGGGAAATCTTGGCGATCACTTTGTCTTCTATCAGTATTTCCTGAGGAATCAATTTTCCATCAAGATAAACCTGTGCGTTTTTGATTATCGTCTTCATCATATTCTCCTTTATGCCTTTCCGCCGAGTATCAGGAACATCAAGGCCATCCTGACAGCCACTCCGTTTGCCACTTGCTCCACGATTACGCTACGATTACAATCTGCTATCTCAGGCAGGATCTCCACTCCACGGTTCATCGGTCCCGGATGCATGATCAGGGCATCATCTTTGGCATGTTTCAGGGTTTTGCTGGAAAGCACGTAGTGCTTGCTATATTCTTCAAGGCTGGGAAAAAGGCCCTCAGTCATTCTTTCAAATTGCATACGCAGTCCCATCACCACATCCGCGTTGGACAAGGCTCTGCCGAGATCATACTCAACCTTGCAACCATATACACTTTCCATACTGCCGGGCATCAGGGTCTTGGGTCCGCAGACAGTCACGTTGGCTCCGAGTTTGGTCATACCGATCAGATTTGAGCGCACCACCCGACTGTGCAGGATGTCTCCTACGATCGTCACGTTCATGCCTTTCAGATCACCCTTCTTTTCCCAGATGGAAAATATGTCCAAAAGTGCCTGAGTGGGGTGAGCGTGTCGGCCGTCACCCGCGTTGAGCACTGGTTTTTGGGAATACTTGTGCACGAGCTGGGGACTTCCGGGAGAACTGTGGCGGATACAATACAAGTCTATGCCCAACGCATTGAGGGTATAGACGGTGTCCTGCAAGCTTTCGCCTTTCTGCAGAGCGGAAACACTGGCCTGGAAACTGACGACATCGGCAGAAAGCCGATTTGCAGCCAGCTCAAAACTCATTCTTGTGCGAGTGCTGTTTTCCACAAAAAGAGTGCAGACGGTTTTTCCACGCAAAGTGGGGATCTTCTTGTATTCGCGCAGATTGATTTCTTTCATACCCTTTGCTGCTTCCAGAATATAGAGTATCTCTTCCCGTGAATAGTCATCCAGGTCAAATACGTTGCGACCTAAAAATTGTGGTTTCATCTTTTTTACTCCTTTCAAGCTCACTGGCATTGATTAAAGGTTAAATTTTATCCAGTCTCCAAAAGGCCTCGCTTCAGTCAAGCAGAAAATCTGAGAGCAAACAAGCTGAATTCTCTATGTCTTTCTATATATAAGCCTTACATGATAAAAATAAAAATAGAGCCCTTGAAAGCACGTAAAAATGGCTTGACTGATATCTGTAGTTCATAATCATTGACGGAAATGAATATCAACAGGAGTATCCTTATGAGAAAACTCATTGTCATTATACTTGCTCTTGCGTTGGGTCTTGGTGCTTGCAGCGCTTTCGGCCCCAGACAGAAACTAAGCCCAAGAGCCAATGTGGACGCAAAGACCGCCGGCGTTTATTATGCTCAACAAAATGTGGAAAGAGCTGAAGAGTTTTATCTGAAAGTTTTGGAAGCACACCCCGATCATGCAATATCTCTTCGTCGTATGGCTGATATCAACCTCTATAAAGCTGAGAACAATTCTGCTAAATCCGTAGAATACAATGAAGAAGCTTTTAACCTTTATTCACAGGCTTTGGATGTCTATGCCAGCTTTGAAGATCTGAAAGATGAAGAACGCCTTGACATGCGAGATATGACACGTAAACGCGAAGGCGCATGGACCCGTATCTATCGCGCCGGGGATGCTGCACTCGAAGCCGGAGATACTCAGAAAGCACTTGAAATCTTTGAGCTTGCTCATGAGCTGAATCCTGAGCGTTTCGAACCCATGATCCGCCTGAAAGATATCTACCAGAAAGAGCTGCAAGATGATGCCAAAGCGGAAGAAATCTTATTGACCCTTTTGGAACAGGATCCCCAGAATCTTGACTATATCCTAGAAACCGGAGCCTTCTTTTTCAATCAGGAAGACTATGTCGAAGCAGCCCGATACTTCCAACAGGCCAAAGAAATCGCACCCGCCAATGTGGATAACCTGATGAATCTTTCTTATGCTTACTATGAGCAGGAAAACTATGCCAAAGCTTTGGAATCTACACAGCAGGCCCTGGCACTTGAGCCCGGAAATATTGAAATCTTGCAAAACGCCAAAGATATCGCCTATATGCTGGGTGATAAAGAACAGACGGTCGCATATCTCAAGCGCTTGATCACTCAACGCAATAAGGATCAGGACTTTGCCGATATCTCACTGATACTCTACGAATTGGAAGAATATGACCAGCTGATCACTTATGCCCAGAAATGGTATCAATGGGATAATGACAGTGAAGATGCTGTGCAATTTATCATCCTCGGAGCCGCTCAGACTGAAAATGAGGCTTTGGAGACTACTTATTCCAGGATCCTGCAAGCCATCAGAGATAAACAACAATAAACCACTATTAAAGATTAAAGGGGGTGGACCATTTGCCACCCCCTTATTTTTGATATTATGACAAAGGATCAGAGGGGCAGTTATCTGTTTGCAGGCTTGGCAATCCTGCTGTGGAGCACCGTGTCGACCGCCTTCAAACTGTCGCTGTATCATATCAGTTCTGCGGGCTTACTCTTGATCTCTTCCTTTGTGGCGACTCTCTTTTTGGCAGCTTACAATCTCTTTAGCAAACCAGATCCATTTGCAGACTTTGGCCGCAATCTTCTGAAATCTCTGCCGGCAGGTTTACTAAATCCCTATCTGTATTACCTGGTGCTTTTTACAGCTTACTCCCGCCTGCGCGCTCAGGAAGCTCAAGCCTTGAACTATACCTGGGCAATCGTGCTCTCTGTGCTTTGTGTCTTGATACTCAAAGAAAAGTTTCGCTTCAAAGATCTCGGGGCCTTGGGGATCAGCCTGTTTGGAGTGCTCATCATCTCAAGCCGGGGGCAGCTATTGCAGATGCGCTTTGATGACGCTTTGGGAACTGGTCTGGCCCTGGGATCTTCTTTTATCTGGGCGGGATACTGGATTCTAAATCTGAAAGATAAGCGTCCTAATCAGGTTAAACTGTTTTACAACTTTCTGATAGGCTTCCTATTTATGGCACTAACAGCTATGGTGACCCGGACTCAGATTCTGCTTCCTGAAGCCAATCTCATCATAGCATTTGGTGGCGCGATATGGGTGGGTCTCTTTGAAATGGGATTAGCCTTCGTCTTTTGGCTCAAAGCTCTTCAACTGACTGATAACACGGCAAAGATATCAAACCTGATCTTCGTCACTCCGTTTCTCTCATTGCTCTTCATCGGCATCATCCTGAGGGAGCCAATTCACCCTGCCACGGTTGTGGGGCTGGTGCTTATCGTGATTTCAAACCTGATTCAGAAAAGGTGATATTGGGAACTTATTCGGCCAGCTTTTTCTGGACCAGAGCGATCATCTTCTCGCTGTTTTCTATCTCCCGTTTGTTTCCCAATTGCTGTTTGAGGCTCAAGCTCCTCTTGTAATATGAAAGAGCTTCTTGATATTCGTCCTTTTCAAGATGCAGATTGCCCAGATTGCCCAGTGCTTTGATCATTTCCAGCTTGTCGTTCATCTTGGTGGCCAATTCGAGCTTTTGCTGCAGCCAATTCATCGCTTCATCAAATCTCCTGGCCACAAGGCAGCCCCAGCCGAGATTTCCTAGGGCAATTGATTCATCACGCATATACTGATGCTCTTTGCTAAGCTTTAGACTCAGCGAGAATGCCTCAAAAGCTTTGTCAAAATCCTTCTGCTCCAGATATATCAATCCCAGGTTAGATTGCGTCTTGGCTTGCCTTTGGCTTTCCTCAAGCTTTTGGGCAAAGTCCAGACTCATTTGGTGATACTCAAGCGCTTGGTCAAACTCTTTGTGATGCTGATGCCAGATGCCCAGATTGTTCAAAGCGATGCAGATCTGCAGATCATCACTCAGTTTCATTGCAATGCTATAGCCCTTGCTAAATTCTGCCAGAGCTTCTTTAAATTGTCCCATATAGAAATGGGCTACACCCTTGAAACGGTGGATCTCACAGAGGAGCTTAGACTTGTCGGTCAATAAATTCTCTGCTTCCTGGATCATTGCGGATGCTTCTTCCCATCTGCCCACCATCCACAAGATATCTGCCATCTTGATCAAAAGCTCCGCTCGCTCAAGTGGTTCAGAGACCTGTTCCAAGAGCTTGCTGCCCAGCTTGAGGGCTGCGGCGTTATCATAGACCTTGGCTGCTTGATTTACGGCTGCTTTCAGGTATGCTCTGGCCTTCAAAGGCAATTCGGCCTTCAAATAGTGATCTGCTAAAATGAAGCTGAATTCATCCAATTGATCTGTAAATAGATTCTCGATGGACTCAGCGGTTAGCTGGTGGAGTAGTTTGCGATTTTGTTGTAGCAAAGTCTGATATGCCACTTCCCGGGTGGTGATATGCTTGAAAAAGTATGTGGAAAAGTCAAAACCCAGCATCCGCATGATCAGTGAGTGTTCTTCAAGTTCGTGAAGCGTATCTTCAAGATTGCCGGGATCAGCTAGCCTCTCCTCTACCTCACGCAGTATCTCTACAAAAAACTCATGGCCGATCACAGAAGCTTTGTGCAAAATCAAACGCAGATTTTGTGGCAGTTTATCCAGTCTGGACAGGATCAGAGCGTACAAATTTCCGGGTACCGGATAGTCGTCGGCCTCCGTTTGGGGAAGATTGGCAATGTAATTGCACCATTCCTCCAGAAAGAAAGGGTTGCCATTTGACAGCTCACGAACCGATCTCAGGGTCTCTTCCCCCAGCTTCATATCTTTGCTATAGTGCCGTACCAATTCATCAATCTTGTCCTTGGATAGTGAGTCGATCTTCATCTCTATGAAGGCCGGGTGTCCGATGATAGACTCCAAAATCTCATAATCAAGACGGTAGAGCGCCAGGATCAAGATGCTCAGTTTGCGCTCGGCAAATCTGTCCAGAAGGAAATCTATGGCCTGGGCACTGGCTTCATCCACCAAGTGTATATCGTCCAGGATCAGGATGATGCCCTGCTTTTTTTCTGCGGCCAGCGTGATGATGGCCGTGAATACGATCTCGACCGCGTGTAGAAGATGGTTGAGCAAGTCCTTACCTTTCTGTTTGACCCTGGGATCGTCAAATCTGATCTCCATCAAAAGGCCAATCAGGGGCAAGGCATCCTGGATATCTTGCGGATTTGAGCTCTGCGATGCTAATTGCTGAATAGCCTTTTCGAGAGCTTCCTTCTTCCGTGTTGCAGGGCTGTTGTGACGGATCTGAAAATAGTTCTCATAGATTCTGGCAAAGAGGTTAAAGGGGCTGGGACTGATCGATGAGCACAGGCCCTTGAGCACCAGCGCATCCGGCTTTTGCGCGCAAAATTCCTGCACCACGCGGCTCTTGCCGATGCCTGCATCACCTTTGAGCCCGATGATCTGCAGTGATTTCTCTGATCTGGCATAAGCATCTGCCAATAGCCGCATCTCCTCTTCCCTGCCGATGAATACGGTCTTGGCCCGGGTGTGAGGCTCTGTCCTCTGTCCCTTGACCAGCCAACAGTCGATGAGCTCGTCCATACCTTTCACGGATACGGGGCCTTGACTTTCAAAATCAAAGATGTTCTCCACCAAGTGCATGGTAGTCTTGGGCATCATGATCCGATTGACGGGGGCATTGCTCTCCATGCGGCTTGCCAGATTGACCTGGGGGCCATATACGGTGAAATCCCCTTCACGGGATTGCCCGACCTTGCCCACCGAAACCAAACCGGTATTGATCCCGATGCGCAGCCCCAATTCCAAGCCTTCAAAGCCCGGCTCACGATTGAGCAATTTATTGTAAAGTCTCAACTGTTCCTGCATCTTGATGGCGGCCAAAACGGCTCGTTGCGTATCCTGTTCGGTAGCTTGTTTTGCACCAAACAGCGCCATGATGCCATCGCCCATGTATTTATCCACAAAGCCACCATAGAAATTGATGCAACGGCTAAAGATCTTCATGATCTCATCCATCTTGCCATGGATCACTTCCGGCTCAAATAGATTGGAGATATTGGTGAAGCCTTTGATATCAGCAAACAGCACGGATACTTCGCGCAATTCGCCTTCTTTCAAGCTCAATTTTGGGTTCTCATCCTCCCCTGTCAGAAAATCAGGCCCAAAAAAGAGAGCATCATCCATTTTGTTCTCCCAGTATATCATCAACTAATGACGGCAATATCTCCCCGGCTTTGCCCATGTGAAATTCATCAATAAAGCTGTGGTTATCCGGCTTTTCAAGATTGATGGCAATAGTGTGAGCTCCGAAGAGCTTGGCAGTCATCACAAATCCGGCTGCGGGATAGACAGATCCGCTGGTGCCCACTATCATAAACACGTCACATTTCTTGAGCAATTCCTCTATCTCATAGAGATAATAGGGCACTTCCCCAAACCACACTATATCTGGCCTGAGCGGAGCCCCGCACTTTTCGCAGTTCGGAATCTCTGCCCTCAGGTCGATATCTTTGAGATTATAGCGGGTTCTGCAGGCAGTGCAAAAGCAACTGCCCAAACGGCCGTGCATCTCGTATATCCTTTTACTTCCTGCCCGACTGTGAATCTCATCCACATTTTGAGTGATCAAATAAAAGTGATCCTGCAGGGCATCTTCCATCTTTTTGAGCGCAAGGTGGCCAAGATTTGGCTGGGCTTCCAGGCTTTGCTCATAACGTTTTTTATAAAAACTCCACACTTCCTTGGGGTTTGCAGCAAAAGCTTCCGGACTTGCCACATCCTCCACTCTGTGCTCTTCCCACAGGCCGCCCGAATCTCGAAAGGTCCGGATGCCGGATTCAGCACTGATTCCGGCACCGGTTAATATGACATAATTCTTCATTTCATTAGCATCATTTTACGCGTGTGATGCATGCCTCCACTTTGCAATCTATAGCTGTAGATTCCGGAAGCCACTGTCTGGCCGCGATGATCTTTGCCATCCCAATTGACAGTGTGCCGACCGGATTCAAGTTTTGATGATACCAGTGTGCGTACTAACTGGCCTTTGAGGTTATATATCGTCAGCCGGCATTCCTGATTCTCAGGAATACTAAAGCTGATATTCGTATTAGGATTGAAAGGATTAGGATAGTTTTGTTCAAGGTTCATCGTGAGAACGGGTGTCAGCAGATCAGCATTGGCAACCGGCTCAGATTCCACCCTGACATCATCGATATACCAGCCTTCTCCGGTCACGTATCCATCGCTGCCAAACACAAAACGGAATCTTGCTTGACCCGCGAATGCGCCCAGATCAAACTCCGCCTCTGTCCAGCCGAATGACCCCGAATAAACAGGAGTCCCAGGCTCAAAAGGCGATGCTGGATTGTTCACAATACTGAAAGGATATGATCCGACCGGCTCGATCAGGAACCACTCCCCGCCATCCAAAGACATCTCCACATTGCCACCATCCCAAGCTTGACTGAGATTATCGTTACTATTTTCCGCATCTATCCAGTGCCAGAATTTTAGAATGCTGTTTAACCCGAGATTGATATCTGGTGATACCAGGGCGCCATGGGCACTGGAAGAATAAGAAGATGTTCCCTGTCCACCAAATTTCATGGAGTAAGATCCACCTGAGCTCACATTGCGGGCATCAGAACGATGCCACTGATCGCTGTAACCCTGGGTGAGGGTCGTGCTGGTCCACTGCTGATTATCCGGCTCAAAACCGTAGGTCATCATGCCCACATGGATAAAGAAGCTTCCTTCCTGGATTCCGCCATTTTCAGCAGACAGCATATAGTTTACAGCTACTATAGTGCCCATCTCGACTTCTTCAGAGATGGTCACAAAGAAAGCATCTTCCAGATCGATGGCAGAACCCGCTCCCACTGGTGGAAGTGTGAGTTCAAAGACGCTGGTATTCACGCTGGTATCATTTGAGAAAAGCATCATATACGGATTAAAAGCCGTACCACTGCCCGTATTGCTTACACTGAGGCTGATGGGTACGCTTTCTCCCGGCATGGCATAGGCCCCGGCACTATCGTAGTCATAGCTCGTGACGCCCAGGATCGGAGCAGACAGCGTAATGTGGTGATAAGATTCAGATTGATATTCATCAAAGCTGGTGGTAAATGTCAGTTGAGCTCTGCTGAGGTCTTCATAATTACCCGTGACCTGCACCATGAAAGCACCTTCCACATAGAGGCTATCGCCAGCAGCGATGTTGTTAAAGTAATATTCTGCCTCCAGAATCTCCAAATTTGGTGAATTGCTGCTGAGTGTGACATTGCCGGGTTCGAGTTGATCTAAAAGACCAAGATTTTTGAGCTTAAAGGAAAGCTGAAGCACTTCACCTGTCAAATATACGCCGTCGTTATCCTCGACAACGATGTCTTCACAAACCACATACGGCATTTCACTGGCCACCACGTTGATAGTAGAAACATAGGGGTGATGGTTAGGAGCAGTGACGTAGATCTGGTGATAGCCCGGCAAAAGGTCTTCCAGCAGATAAATCTGGATAGTGCCAAGTTCATCAGCCACGGCTTCATAGATCAGGTTTCCATCACGCTTGATCTTCAATACCGCATTTGCGGCATCGGTCTGCACTGTATATTGATTGAGACCCACAAACCAGGCTGAAGGAAGCTGCACCAGCATCTCATCAGGAGTATCCGTCCAGACATTCATCACGGGACAACCAAAGAGATTGGTCTCATAGGTCACCCAGTACATCACAGGACTGCCGGTGATAAAGGGGATATTATCTATCTTTGAATCTACCAGGGCATAGCCCAGTTCATTGATATTTTCACCAAAAAGAGCATCGATGTATTCACGGTGGAAGTATTGTGATGCACCATTGGTAGAGCCTTGTACGCCCCAACCGTAACGTGAGTGTGAGATCATGCCTGCGGCCGATCCTGGCAAACTGGTAAACCTCTCTGTGATGCAGTCCTCACCGTAAGAATTGGGGTTAGTGTTCCGGTTGTCGAAACTTCCGGCATAGCAACCCTGAGTAAAGTAAATGGAAAAGTTCTCTGCAGCACCATCATTGGTGATGGAATTTTGCGTAACCTGATTGTTTGAAAGCCGCATATTGTAGTCAGTGTAGGAGTGTCCCAGATGGTTCACCAGGTTGAATCCCTGTGAGAGCAGAGGAAGGATCTGAGAACTGCCCCACGAATCGGATGATCCATAGGTTCTGTCATAGAGAGTATCGATATCCCAGTCTGTGGGGACTCCAACAGTGCTGTAGCCGTGGCTATTAGAACCACCGATCATCTCGTCCATATAGTCACCGCCCCAGGTAGGTCCATCCCAAAGCCATTCTCCGACGAAGACAGAGCTCTTGATACTCGCCACCACAGGCGCCATCTGATACATGCTGATCTTATTGATCTGATTGGCAATCTCGGCATCGTTGTTATAGCAAATTCTGCCGATGGCAAGCTCAGGTACCAGATCGGCTTCCTGGGGTTCTCCCCAATATGCATCGTTGTCATAGTTCCAATTGCCGTCCAGACATGAATAGTACATATCTGCCGGGATGTCAGTATCCGTTTCACCCTGACCGCCCATATTCACATACATTCCGCGATGTGGGATCACATCGACGTCTCCACCCAAAAGGACATAACGCAGGGGATTGTTCCCATAGGCTTCGATGATATAGTTGCGGATTTTATCCTGATCATCCACTCCGGTAGTGGTAGACAATATCTGACCCACAGCCTGGATCATCACAGAGATGCCCCTGTTTTCATAAAAATCAGCCAGAGACTGCCAATTGCTCAGCTTCGCAGCATCAACTATCATCAGATATTCAAAGCCCTCTTCTCTTGTAGACGTATACTGAGGGACTTCCTGATGGTTGTCCACGCTTTGCAGCAGCCTGCGGGCCACAAAGGAATCCTTTTTGAGCAGATTCATGGCCTGCATGGCGGGGTTTGAAGGGCTATAGGAGAGATCCAGATCTATCTTTGTATAAAAGATCAGCTCATTCTCAAGTGGCCTGTATTCAAATGGGGAAACTGCCCCAAAAGCGATAGGATGACCGTTCAAATAATCCGTTCGGAAACCCCTGTTAATCTCAACCGGAAAGCCTTGAGAGCTCTCATAGATTTCAGGATTGGGCTGGTCCCGAACTATCTCGTCCTTGTATGACAAAGGATACTGCCTTTGCA
>CAZWUD010000002.1:0-29246 GCA_964637055.1 uncultured Candidatus Cloacimonadota bacterium | reverse complement strand
AAGCTGGCTTCATACCCGGCCAGGAAATTAAAATCTGCGGCAAAATCCCCATGGCGGTAGCTCAGCAAACTGCTCTGGGCAGAGCCCGGCAGAAATGCCTCTTGCAGCTTGCCGCCAAAACCGGACCAGGATTTGAAAGGGTGCTCCAGGCCTTCCTCGAGTTCGGCAAAATCATGCACATAGATATTGGGATTTTCATTTAAAAGACTATGCCGCACCCGACTGTGCAGGCTGCTCTCAAAGGCAGACCTGGCAAATCCCGCTTGCGCCGGCAACATTGTCGGCACGAGTATTGCTGCCAGACAGCAAGCCAGAAATAGAGCTTTAGGGCTTGACATCATCCTCGTTTATGCTCATATAATGTAGACGGCGAACGATCAATTCCACGTCATGATTGCTGATTTTGAGCTCCTTGGCGATTTCCTTATTTGTCCAGCCGTCAGTCAAAAGGCGGTTCACAATCTTGCACATGGTTTCTGTATCAAGGGGTTGACTGCTTTCCTCGATGCTTTCCTTCTTGAGCTTTTTGCTCATTTTGTAATTGCCGAAGATCATGATGCACAAAACCACGAGAAGCACCACAAAGATGATGATTGTGATGACAAAATGCCTGTTGCCCCAGTCCGCCACCTTGCTCAAAAGGCTCTGACCATTGTCATAATGATCCTCGACTCTCGTGATCGTGGCAATGCCATAGACGCTGTCTTCAGCTACTTCATCCAGCCCGGGCATCTGCATCAAAACCATAGGCTCTTCGTCCTCGGATTCTTCCTCAACATTTTGAGCGGGATCTGTTTGCTGCGACATGCTATTATCCCGGATAAGCTCTTGTGCTGCTTCGTAATAGTGGCTGGTTCTGGGGATCATTGCCAGCTTTTCCGGAGCCCTGGAGCTTTCTCGCTTGATCAAAAGTTCACCCCAATGATACAGGATGTCATAGTGATCAGGATAGTCGATGGCCAAGCTGTTAAACTCCCGGTCAGCACTGGCCAATCTCCCTTTGTCAGCCAGGAATTTGGCAGTGATCAGGCGGTCTCGTTTTGAGGTTGCCTGTTTGAAAAGATCGATGACGATCGCATTGTGATCGCTGAGCCTCATGCTGTGATGGCTCAAGTCCAGAGAGCTGCGAATCTTGATGCCTCCGGTGACTATTGAGATGCCGTCGATAAAAGTCCCGCCCAGACTATACGGCGGCAGTTCTCCAGAGACCTGATTCAGTCCCAGAAAGAAGCCATCGGATTGTTTTTGGATCACAAAATCTGTGTCCTGGTCCATCTGAAACACTAGTCGGCAAACCACGCCGCTATAGTCTTCAGCCCGTATTGAGCTGACAGATACAGCCGTCAGCATGCCAATGCCCACCAAGAGAAGCGATAATAATAGCAAGCGCCTCATCTTTCCTCCTATTGTGTTAGCTTTTTATATTATGGATATACTAAGGTCGGGATTGATGATCTGGGTCGTGTCCAGGGCGATCTGCAGTTCTTCATTAGTAGGGATCACCAGGATAGTGACTGGAGAGTATGGGTGCGAGATGCTCCCTGCCTCTCTGCCCACTTTGCGATTCTTTTCATAATCGATGTGGATCCCGATGTTTTCCAATCGGTTGCAGATTCTCTCACGCATCTTGACGGCGTTTTGCCCGATGCCTCCAGTGAAGACGATGCCATCCACTTTGACCAGGTTAGCAGCATAAGCGCCGATGTATCTACGGATTCTGTAGGCATAGGTATCAAGTGCTTCATTGGCGTCTGCATTGCCGTTTTCTGCCGCTTCTTCAACATCCCGCAGGTCACTGGATATGCCGGATAGGCCCAGGAGTCCGCTCTCCTTGTTCAGAATCTTATTCAGTTCTTGAGGCTTAAAGCCGCGCTCTCCCAGGTAGAATATGATGGAGGGGTCGATATCTCCGCTACGCGTGCCCATCATCAATCCTTCCAGCGGGGTAAAGCCCATGGAGGTGTCGATGGATCTGCCTCCCTGGATGGCGGTGATGGAGGCTCCATTGCCCAGGTGACAGGTGATGAGATTGGTGTTTTCCGGACTCCGTTTCAGCATCTGCAACGCAATCCCCGCCACAAAGCGGTGACTGGTGCCGTGGAAGCCGTAACGCCGGATGCGGTATTTGTCATAAAATTCACGTGGTATGCCATATAGGTAGGCACTGGGTGGGAGGGTCTGGTGAAATGCGGTATCAAAGACCGCCACCTGCGGCAGTCCCGGGAAAAATTCCATCGCTTCCTGGATTCCAGTGAGGTTGGCCGGATTGTGTAGCGGGGCCAGCTCGCAATTCTCTTCAATCGCAGACATAACGTCATCATCAATCAGCACGGATGCTGCATATTGCTCTCCACCATGCACGACTCTGTGGCCTATGCCCTGGATTTCAGAGCGGGATCCCAAAACTCCGAATTCGGGATCCAAAAGTGCCTGAGTCATCAGCTCAAAAGCTACTTTATGATTCGGAATCGGCATCGTGCGTTCAAAGATCTTTCCCTTTGCTTGTTGCGAGATATTTCCTTCAGCCAGACCGATCCGTTCGACCAGCCCTTTTCCCAAACTGCAGCGTTGGGGCATGGCATACACTTCATACTTCAGTGAGCTGCTACCGCAATTAACTACCAGAATGTTCATTTGTGCTTTTCCTTAACTCCTTTTGTGGCATATTGCTGAGTCAAACCCCTGATAAGAGTGGGGACCCAAAACCTATTACAACTACATTGTTTTTGAAAAGCATTTTAATGGCAAGGAATTTTTACACAAAAAAAATAGGCAACTGGAGTTGCCTATTTTTAAGGACTGCACTAAATGATGTGAATGGGTCTGATTATTCAGTTACTTCTACAGCTTCTTCAGCAGCTTCGTCAACTACTTCTTCAGCGGCGTCAGTAGCTTCTTCAACTTCTTCAACCATTTCTTCGGCTGCAGCTTCTTCAGTTTGAGGTTGCGGTTTGCAAGCACTGAAAGTAAGCATTCCGATCAGCATCATAGCGAGTAGGGATATTAAGAGAATTTTCTTCATTGATTCCTCCATAAGTCATTCCCCGATCTTTCGGGTATTACTTAGGTTATTTTTTTGTTTTTTGGGGTTTGGGACATATAATAAAAATATTGCCATTGGCAAATTCGAAGGCAATGCCCATCTCAGGGCAGATTACCTTCGCACAGTCCTTATTCACGACTATATACTTCACAATTATGGTGACAGCTTACAAATGCTTAGATTCTTGGCAAGGTTTTTTTTACAGAGCAATATCCAGACCCAGATGGATCATGCCCAGTCCCACGCTGCTAAAGCCTTTATCCCTATAACCGAGGGCATACTCAATGCTCAATATCCCCAATCTCGTGCCAAGCTTGATACCCGTCCCAAGTGCTAAAAGATCTGCTTTCAGATCATCATTTGCCAAGCTTTGAAAACCATGATCATAAAAGATATAGAGCATGGTCTCAGGATTTATCATATAGCGCAGTTCGCTATTCATCCAGCCCAATTGATGACTCTGATACTCATCCTGCCGATAGCCTCGCAGGCTGCCATATCCGCCCATAAAGAAGAGATCATAATCCGCCAGATCCCGATTTTCAGACCTTTTGTATTCCGCTCCCCAATAGGCGATGAACCTGCCCTTGATCGGGATGTATTGCTTGATCGAGAGCTGCAGATTGCCGTAGTTTTTGGCCTTTGCCAAGACATAGTCATAGCTTGCTGCCAGCCGGCTGCCGGAGGTCTTGATCCGGCTTCCTTTCGTGTTTTGATACTGCCAAAATGCACCGATACTGGAGCTGTAGTCCTTCTCGATCGCGGAATAGCTGGTGCCCGGCAAGATGCTTCTGGTGGCAAAGCTGGCGCCAATCCTGTGATACAGGCTTTGGTAATATAGATCCAGATCCAGCCCGGTGCGGATCCAGGTGCTATCCGAAAGCGTGCGTTCCAGCTTCAGATCTGCAGCCAGCGGAAGCCGGTGATGGCCGGATTCATGATAGGAAAAGCTGAGCTCGCTGTATTCTGCGGGAGTCTTTCGCCAGAAAAGCTTGATACCGCGGTCCGTGCCCCAGAGATTGAGAAATTCGATATTGACCAGGCCGGAAAGCTTCCTTTTGCCATCAGATTCATTAAAGCCAAGGACGCCTTCCAAAAAGGTCATTCTGCCTTCTTCGATCTTAAAGAGCAGGTTATCCTCATCCAGAGGCAGGATGCTGCAATCCCGGATGTATTCTTTGGATTTGATATTTTCCTCTGCCTGACTGAGGATCTGGGGCGTGATCAGCTTTTGCCGCAGCAGCCCGGAGCTCTTGAGCAGAGTATTTTCCCGAGTGATATTATTGCCTTGAAAGTGGTATTTCTCAGGCCGGAAGATATTGCCTTCATCCACAGCCAGCCAGGCCGTCAGTCCATCATCTGCCACCAGCGAATCAAGCTTTACAGAGCAAAAGAGAAAAGCCCTCTGATGATAGAGCTCCAAGACCCTTTGCATGATGCGCTCCAGCTCGGAGAGCGGATAGCTGGCCTCGGGCGAAGTGTAGGCATATTCATGCAGTTTGGATTCCGAGAAATACTTCAGGCCCCGATAGCGGATCTTGAGCTGGGAACTGTCCAGAGCGAAGCTGGCATGAAAGCGGAGGGCGATCTGGCTCTCAGAGAGCGGGATCAGATCCGGCTGGGGGATGCGGACATAGTATTGATCTCGGGCATGCAGCCAGGCATAGAGATTTTGGATCGCAGCACTGACCACCTGGGGATCGTATTCTGTGCCGATCTGCAGACCGCTGGCTTCCAGGAGGGCGGCCTCGGAGGCACCGAAATCCTCACTAAAGTGGATTTCTGCCAAGGTCAAAGCCGACAAAGCCGGGCTCATCATCAAGAGGATCAGGATGATCTGCCACAGCTTCACGGTGCTTAATCCCGGTCTGACTTGAGCACAGCCAGGAAGGCTTCCTGAGGAACGGTCACATTGCCGATTTCCTTCATCTTCTTTTTGCCTTCTTTCTGTTTTTCCAAAAGCTTGCGTTTACGGCTGACGTCACCGCCATAGCATTTTGCCAAAACGTCTTTGCGCATGGCATTGATGGTGCTGCGGGCGATGACTTTGGCGCCGATACTGGCCTGCAGGGCGATCTTAAACATGTGCCGCGGGATCACTTCGGAGAGGGTTTTGGTGATGCTTTTGCCCCAGGTATGAGCCTTTTCTTCATGACAGATAAAGCTCATGGCATCCACCTTTTCACCGTTGATCAGAATGTCCACTTTCACCACCTTGGACTCCCTGAATTCATTGAAACTAAAATCCAGCGAGGCATAGCCACGGCTCACGGTCTTCAATTTGTCATAAAAGTCAAAGATGATCTCAATCAGCGGCATCTCGTAGTGCAGGGCCACCCTTTTTTCATCGATATACTGGATGTTTTTCTGAACACCGCGGCGATCCTGCGCCAGCTTCATGATATTGCCGATGTAGTCTGAGGGCACGATGATCTCCGTATTCATATAAGGTTCGCAAATATACTCTATATAAGACGGATCCGGAAAGTCGATAGGATTGTGGACTTCGATCTCTTCGCCGTTTTTCAGCGTGATCTTGAAGCGCACGCTGGGTGTGGTGGCGATGATGGGGATATTATATTCGCGCATCATCCGCTCTTTGACGATCTCCAGATGCAGCATGCCCAGGAATCCACAACGGAAACCGTAACCCAGAGCCGCCGAACTTTCCTTTTCATAGATGAGTGATGCGTCATTGAGCTTGAGCTTGGCGATGGCTTCCACCAGATTGCCATAGTCATCTCCATTGATGGGGAAGATGCCGCTGTAGACCATCGGTTTGGGCTCCAAAAATCCCGGCAGGGGACTCTTGCAGCCGCCCTTGACCAGGGTGATGGTATCGCCCACGCGGGCGTCTGCCACCTCTTTGATATTGGCGATGATATATCCCGCTTCTCCGGTGAGCAGCTCATTTTGAGCTTGAAATTTCAGCCCCAGATAACCGATTTCTTCGATCTCGTATTCCCGATTTGTGCTAAAGAGCCGGATCTTGTCACCCTTTTGCAGGCTGCCCTGAAAGAGCCTCACCAATACCACCACGCCGCGATACATATCAAAATAGGAGTCAAAGATCAAAGCCTGTGGGGGGGCTTTTTCCTCTCCCTTTGGAGCGGGAAGATGATCGACCACCGCATTCAGCAGCTCGGTGACGCCTTCGCCAGTCTTGGCGCTCACGTTCAAGATCTCATCCGGGCTACAGCCCAGGGTCTCGACGACCTCGTGGCGGGTCCCTTCCACATCCGCTTTGGGCAGATCTATCTTGTTTAACACCGGCAGGATATCCAGTTCGTTATCCATGGCCAGATAGAGGTTGCTCATGGTCTGAGCTTCAATGCCCTGAGATGCATCCACCAGCAGGATAGCGCCTTCGCAGGAAGCCAGTGCGCGGGATACTTCATAGGAAAAATCCACGTGTCCGGGGGTGTCGATCAGATTCAGGATATAATCCTGTCCCTGATACTTGTGCACCATGCGGATGGCGTGGGACTTGATGGTGATGCCCTTTTCCCGTTCCAGATCCATGGTGTCCAGGAGTTGGGCTACTTCCATGCCTTTGCCGATCACATTTGTGCTTTCCAAAAAGCGGTCAGCCAAAGTGGACTTACCGTGATCAATATGAGCGATAATGCAGAAATTGCGTATATATTTTTGTTTCATGCTATGTCCTTATGTTTTTAAGGCCTTGCGCAGATAAGCACATAAAGCCAATTGACATATTCTGAATGGGGCATGATTTGTCAAGCAAGGATTGTGCAGGTGGCACACAGACCACGCTGATCACTCGGGCTCACACGGGTTCACGCAGATTTGCGCAGATAAAAGCGCAGATTCCGCCGATTTTTCCATTCTCAATTTTCAATCCTCAATTACACTCCCTTTCAAGCTCATTTATCGTAGAAATCCATCCGATCCGTTAGATCTGCGTTCTATTGCTCCACAACTAATTTATTGTCTTTCTGGAATAGATCTTGTATAATGTCTTGTAAGGGGAATATCGGATTATGGACAATTCAGTACACATAAAGATCTCCGGGAAGGCCGGCGCTTATCTGAAAAAGAAGGTGGATTACTTTCTTTCCAGGGCGCGCGTGCCCAGAATTGTGCTGGCAAAACGAAGTTGTAGCGGGGCAAATTTTCGCCTCTTCTTCGAGCCGGTGCAAAATAAGGATCACAAGGTGGAGCTGGACGGTCTGAAGATCTGGATTCCTCATGATTTGCTGGAGGAATTCGGCGGATTTCGCCTGGATCTGGAGACTTTTTTCTTTGCCCGGAGGCTGAAGATATCGCCCCTGCGGCAAAGCTATAAATGTGATTGTAACGAAAAGTGCAGCGTTGCTGCGAGATAGAGCTAAACTAAACTAAGGATATATATTATGAAAAGACTTACCTTTGTGATAATGCTGAGCCTGCTGGGGACCATGCTTTTGGGCGCACCCCACAGCTTTTTGCCTATGACTGTAGAGCAGCCGGACGGCAGTCAAATCGAGATTTTTGCCAGTGGTGATGAATTTCACAATTGGTTGCACGACAAAGACAACTATACCATTGTCAAAGACGATGGGGGCTGGTATGTATATGCCGCCAAAGATAAAGAGGGGGTCATGCCCACAGAGCTGAAAGCCGGCCTGGACAAGCCTGCCCAAAGATCACTGAACCCGGGGATCAATCTCTCCCCGCGCTTGATCGCGGAGCGCTATGAACGCATGAGCTCCATGCGGGATTATTCCAACGGACGTTCCCCGAATACCGGCCAGTTCAATAACCTGGTGGTCTTCATCCGCTTTTCCGATGATCCGGATTTTGCGCAGGGCCTCTCATATTATGACAATATGTTCAATAACAGCAGCGCCAATGCAAACTCCATGAAAAACTACTTTACCGCAGCATCTTACAACCAATTGACCGTGGATTCTTTCTATTACCCGGAAGCTGTGGGCGATCAGATCGTCAGCTACATCGACAGCCACCCGCGCAATTACTACCGCAAGCAAACGGCCTCCAATCCCATCGGCTATGATGAGGATGACTTTTGGGAACGCACCAATCGTGAACACACCCTTTTGGCCAATGCCATCGATTATGTGGCGGATATGATCCCGATGAGTCTGGATCTGGATATGGATGACGACGGCTATGTGGACAACGTCTGCTTCATCATCCAGGGAGCCACAGATGGATGGGCAGAATTGCTCTGGCCGCACCGCTGGGTACTCTATGCTGCGGATGCTTTCATCCACGGAGCTCAGGTCTGGGATTTCAATTTCCAGCTTGAAAGCTCTCTGAATTATAGCGGAGCCAGCGTGTTGGCGCACGAGATGTTTCACTCTCTGGGAGCGCCGGATCTCTACCGTTACAATGACAATACCATCACTCCCATCGGAAATTGGGACCTGATGTCGGGCAATACCAATCCGCCTCAACACATGAGCGCCTGGATGAAATATCGCTACGGCCAGTGGCTCACAGATCCGCCCTGGATCACCGAGTCCGGCAGCTATACCCTGCATCCCGTGGCCAGTTCATCCACAAACAATATCTACCGCATTGCTTCCTGGCGCTCGGGAGAATCTTTTGTGCTGGAATACCGTAAGGCGCATCAGCTCTATGATAGCACCCTCCCCGGAGAAGGACTGCTGGTCTATAGACTGAATCCCCAGATCAATGGGAATGCCGACGGTCCTCCGGATGAACTCTATATCTATCGCCCGGGAGCCAATAACACCACCACAAATGGCAGCCTGAGCCAGGCGGCATTTTCCCAGCAAAACCTGCGCACAATGATGACCGAAAATACAGTCCCCAGCGGATTTTCCGGCATCAATACCTCAGGTGGACTCTATCTGTATAATATCGGTTTTGTCGGCGAGACCATTTCTTTTGACGTGCGCATCACGGATGTGCAGCTCAGGAGCCCCATCGGCGGGGAAACCTGGTTTTCCGGCACCAATAAACAGATTCAATGGATCAGCAAAAACGGCCTCGGGACTGTCAAACTGGAATATAGCACGGATCTGGGTGACAATTGGATCTTGATCGCGGATCAGGTTCAAAATAGCGGATCCTACACCTGGATGAATATCCCGGTGATAGATTCTGAATTCTGCCTGGTGCGCATCACTTTGAATAGCAATAACCATTGGGATAGCTCGCTGCATCCCTTTAATGTCATCAGCAGCATGGCCATCCCTGAGCTCGTTTATCCGGCTGATATGCAGGAAGATGTGCCCACCAATCCACTCTTTAGCTGGGAAGAAGTGCCGGGTGCAGATAGCTACTATTTCCGGCTGAGTCGCGATCTGGAATTTGAGGATGTCGTGATCAATCTGGTGGATCATCCTGATGCCTTCTATCAAAGCAGCGGACTGGAACCTTTTAGCATCTACTATTGGCAGGTGGCCAGCGTCGGCGAAGTCGGCATCAGCTTCTATAGCAATCCGGTTCAATTTATCACCGGCCCCCTCAGCGAAGCTCCGGAGGTCCCCTCCCTGATGAGCCCGCCAAATTATGCCACCAATCAAGCTCGTAATCCTGAAATGCACTGGAGCTCAAGCTTCCTGGCGGAGACCTACCGCTTGCAGATAGCCCCCAACGCCTTCTTTAGCAACCCCGTGGTCGATCTCGAGAATCTGACCCAGACCAGGGTGGACGCCCCGATATTGGAGCCGAATACCAATTACTACTGGCGGGTCTCAGCGCAAAATAGCTATGCCAGTTCGAGCTTCACCAGCGCCCGCAGATTTAGCACCGGAGACTGGGTGGATAACGACGATGAGCTCGCTGCTCCTGCTCAAAACCTGCTGGAACAAAACTATCCCAATCCCTTCAATCCCAGCACCACCATCAGTTTTCAGGTGAAGGATCCCGGTCTGCCGGCCTCACTGACGATCTATAATAGCAAGGGCCAGGCCGTGCGCAAGCTCTTTTCCGGAATCCCCGGCCGCAGTCAGATCAGCGTGAGCTGGGACGGCAGAGACTCCTCCGGCGAGCCTGTCGGTAGCGGAATCTACCTCTACCGCATGCGCTCAGGTAGCGAGACCTTGAATCGCAAGATGGTATTAAGTAAGTAATTAGCCCTGCCCCGACAGTTAAACTAGCAGTCTCACGGCGGGACTGCCAGTTTTTGCTTGACAAAAGGGATATTCCGGTTATATTAGTATTAGATCAAAAAAAACTGGAGGTTACAATGAAGATCATACCTTATCGCAGAAACAGCGAAATCAGACCCATGAGCAATATGCTCAGCTTGTTTGACGACTTCTTCAGCCATGCGTTTGAAGAAGAGACTTCTGAGGATAATTTCCGGGCTATGGCTATGGATATTACCGAACAGGATAAAGAATATATGATTATGGCAAATTTGCCCGGATTCAAAAAGGACAACGTGAAGATTTCTGTGCACGAAAACCAGTTGCTTCTGGAAGCCAGTTGCAGCGAAAAGAAGGAAGAGGAAAAGGGCACAGTCTATCGCTGTGAGCGTTATAGCGGCAGTTACAGACGCAATCTGATGCTGCCTGAAAATGCTGACGCTGCCAAGATCTCTGCCAAGATGGAAGATGGAGTCCTACAGCTCACTATTCCCAAAAAAGAGCCGACTCCCAAAAAAGAGATCCGTATCAACTGATTTCATTACAGATCAGGAAGCAGGCGCCTTGCGGGGCGCCTGTTTTGCATTGTACACCAGGATTTCAATCCTGCTGATTTTGTTTCAAGTAGATAGTCCAGATACAAAGCGCAGATTTAGTCAGTTCCGATATACGGGATGAGCTGTCCTCGATTCTCACATAACTCCCCGTTGACGAAAATTCTCCACAAATCCGACTTTTTACAGAGCTTTTTCCGCATAAGCTCCTTGACAGGGGCAGCATCCCGCAGAGACTGGCTCAAGGTTCCGATAAAATAAGGAGTTACTATGAATTACAAATTGGGAATTAATCAAAGCACCGACGGTCAGCCCACAGGCGGTCAGCCGCAACAGATAAACATCAATTTCAAGAAGTTTCGCCTCCGCCCCTGGCTGGCGATAGTCTGCAGTCTGGTTTTTGCGGCATATCTTTTATATTTTCACCTGCCGGTTTTGAATCTGCGTTTCATCTCGTGGACGATTGCCCTCGGCTTTGTTCTGCTTCCCTTGTGGGGAATAGCCAAACTGCGTAAGCCGCTGACTGTCATCTATTTTCTGCTGATGACGGCCTTGATCTTACTGCCTTTCTTTTCCAACGGCTTCTTTCGGACAAAGTCCTATCGCAATCTGATCGGAGAGGTCAAGAGCACGGAATTTTCCGACCTGGTTTCTCCCATCAAAATGAGCCAGGTGCCGATCATTGATCAGACCTTTGCCGCAGCTCTGGCCGAGAAGAAATTGGGTGAGGATTTTGCTCTTGGCAGCCGTGTGAATCTGGGCATTCCCACCATTCAGATGGTGGATGGCGATCTCTATTGGGTGGTGCCGCTACTGCATTCCGGCTTTTTTAAATGGCTGAACAATCGGGAACAGGGCACTCCGGGCTACATCATGGTCTCGGCCACCAATTCTCAGGATATCCACTTTGTCCAGGAGCTGGATGGCAAACCGATTCAGATCCGCTATCAGAGTGAGGCTTATTTCAATCATGACCTCAAGCGCCATCTCTATCTGAATGGCTACACCGGAATAGCCATGGCCGGCGATACCTTTGAACTGGATGACGCGGGGCAGCCCTATTGGACGATCACGGTTTACAATCACAAAATCGGTGTGAGTGGTCCTGATGCATTGGGACTGGCGACCGTGCATGCCTCTACCGGCGAAATCAGCTACTATCCCTTGAAAAAGCTGGCAGATGGCTCATTTGATGATTCACTGATCCCGGCCTGGGTGGATCGCGTGCAGCCCTCATATTTTGTGATCCCGCAATTGAACTGGTGGGGACGCTATGTAAATGGCTTTTGGAATACCCTTTTTGGCAAAAGAGATATGCTGATTACCACCCAGGGACACAACGTCATCTATGGCGGTGACGGGCGCAGTTATTTCTATACGGGCATGTCCTCTGTGGGGGCAAATGAAGGCACGGTGGGCTTTGTCCTGACCGATACCCGCAGCAAAAAGACTTCACTCTATCTGATCTCCGGAGCCACCGAATATGCCGCCATGAAATCGGCTCAGGGTAAGGTGCAGCAATTCAAGTATTATGCCACCTTCCCGATCCTGGTGAATCTCAATAATGTGCCCACCTACTTCATGACTCTCAAGGACGCCGCGGGATTGGTGAAGATGTATTGCTTTGTCTCGGTGCGGGATTTCTCTCTGGTGGGAGTGGGCGAGAGCGTGAAAAGCGCGCGCGAAAGCTATCAGATGACGCTGGTTACCTCCAGTATCGGCTCTGAGTCGGAAGATCTGGATTCCCAGATTGAACTGGATGGCAGCATCACACGCATCTCCGCCGATGTCAAAGATGGACGCAGTTTCTACTATTTTTCCCTGGCGGAAAGTCCGGATTTGATCTTCGTGAGCACCAGCAATCTCAGCAGCTATCTGCCTCTCACTCAAAAAGGTGACCGGGTTCGCGTCGAATATCAGGCCACCAGCGAAAAAGAGGTCAATATCAACAAATTTGAGAATCTGGAATTATTTGTAGAGCAAGATGCTGATCTAGAGTAGCATTCCGATGCTGCTGATGTGAGGAATCAGCTTCCGGGCTGCGGATGTTTCACGCAGATTTTGTTGGGGGGGGTTGACGTTTCGGCGTTTTGTCGTTTTGACGTTTGCACGCAGATTCGAGCTCCCTCAAGCCTCTCAAGCTTCTCAACCTTATTTATCGTATCAATCAGTTCGATCGGTCCGATCTGCGCTTTCTTTGTTGCTCATTCAGGCCGGCTTCATCCCACGATCATGCTCCACCCAGGCGAGGATCGTGGCTTAATCTCTACTTATTCCCCCCAGAATTGCCCCAGGGCGGGCTGAGGGTTGAGGCTCGCCGTCGGGTTTACCGGGGGAGCCTTTCAAAGCTGGCTTTTCCCCTGCTTACAAATGAGTTCTTGACATTCCACTTTGATCCAATATCTTGGCCTCCAGCTTGCTCTAATACAAAGAATTTCATCTTGTGAAAACGTCAGAAATTGTGCCGGATATTTTGCTTTGGCCGGTTTATATTAGATTTGCGTTAATCGCTCATTGGATAGATCATCTGTATCAATGAGTTAAGTATGATTATATTTTTTGGAGGAATAAATGCAAGGATTAAAGCGTATCGGATTTTACCTGATGATCAACTTTCTGGTAGTGATGATGCTATCAGTGGTGCTGGCCTTTGTGCCCATGCCGCAAAACCAGGTGATCTCTCTGCTCATATTCTGCGCCGTTTTTGGCTTTGTGGGCTCTTTCATCTCTCTGGCTTTGAGCAGATTTTTGGCCAAGATGAGCTACAAGGTCCAGCTTATCGGCCCCGACAGCACGGATCCCAAAGCCCGCTTTGTCTATGACACAGTGGCGGCGATGGCTCGTCATGAGGGGATCACTATGCCGGAAGTGGGGATATATCCATCTCAGGATGTGAATGCTTTTGCCACCGGAGCTTCCAAAAATAAATCCCTGATGGCCTTTTCCAGCGGCCTTTTGGACAATCTGAGTGAAGACGAGATTGCAGCTGTGGCCGGACATGAGATGACTCATATCACCAGTGGAGACATGGTCTCGATGACGATGGTGATGGGTCTGGTGAATACCTTTGTGATGTTTCTGGCACGCATCGTGGCCTGGGGCATGGATGCCGCCATGCGCGATGACAGCGGGCGTGGAGGCCTGGGCTTTTTTGGCTATTACATCATGGTCATGCTTTTGCAAAACGTGTTGATGCTGCTGGCCATGATCCCGGTCTCATACTATTCCCGTTACCGTGAATACCGTGCTGATCGCGGTGCGGCAGAGCTGGCCGGAGCGGAGTCCATGATCGCAGCCCTGAGGAAGATCGATGCTTATTATGCCCAACCCAAAAGGCAGGACAGCTTTGCTTTGGCAAAGATAAACAGCAAGAACAAGGTCTCCCTCTTTGCCACCCACCCAGCCATATCAGACCGCATTGAGCGGCTAAGGAACTTTTGATGAATATAGAACAATTACGTATAGAAAAGATCGCCATGGGCGGCTATGGGCTTGGCTTTCATGATAGTAAGGCCATCTTTGTGCCCAATACTGCGATTGGGGATCTGATCTCAGCCGAGATCACCCTTGAAAAAAAGGATCACGCCTTTGCCCGGGTCACGGCTTATCTGGAAAGGGGTCCGGGCGTGGTGGACTCCGGCTGCGATGCCTTTGATGCCGAGGAACCCTGCGGTGGATGCGACTGGCTGATGCTGGATTATCCCACGCAATTGGCCTACAAAGAATCTCTGATGCAGGAGCTTTTCAAAGCGGAGGACGTCACCTTTGGCGGCGTCATCCCCTCAGAGGTTCAATATCACTATCGAAACAAAGTCTACATGCCTGTGGGTGAAGGTCATAGCTATGGCATCTATGCGCGCTATTCACACCGGATTGTGCCGCATACCGCTTGCCGTAACCATCCCCCCGTCTTTGATGAAATCGCAGCATTGGCGATGGAGCTTTGCCAAAAAGCAGGGGTAGAGATCTATGACGAGCTCTCCCATCGCGGCTGCCTGCGCCACATCGGCCTGCGCTGCAATCGAGATCAGAGCGAGATCCTGGTGATCCTGGTCTGCCGCAACGGTCGCCTGCCTTTTTCCAAGACCATAGTCGGTGGTCTGACTACCCGCTTTCCCCAGATCGTGGGCGTGGTGCAAAATATCAACCGCGTCAAGGGCAACGTCATTTTGGGCTCTGAAGAGAAGCAGCTCTGGGGCAGAGACTACCTGATGGATCGCCTTTCCGATCTCTCCTTCCGGATCCACTATCGCAGCTTTTGGCAGGTCAATACCGGCAGCATGGAAAACATCCTCAGTCTGATGCGCACGGAGCTGGACAAAAGCTCCCGACTGATCGATGCCTATTGTGGTATCGGCGCCATCGGTCTCAGCCTGGCAGGCGGACTCACGGAACTGGTGGGCATCGAGGAGATGCCTGAGGCGGTGGAAGATGCGGTGCTCAACGCCCGGGATAACGGCTTTGCCAATGCCCGCTTTTTGAGCGGTAAATTTGAGCGGCTCATGGGCGATCTGATGACAGACTTTGCCGCCGATGCAATAGTCCTGGATCCGCCGCGTAGCGGGGTGCCGGAGAGCAGCCTCTGGGCGATTCGCAAAACCGGCATTGCCAAAGTGTTTTACCTCAGTTGCTCCCCCATGAGTCTGGCGCGGGATCTGAAGATATTGACCACTGGCGGACGCTACCGGATCAAGAGTCTGATCAGCTTTGATATGTTTCCCAATACCTGGCACATTGAAAGCCTGGCGGTGCTCGAAGTCCAATCATGACAAGATATTGGCCATTGATTCTGGCTGCCCTGCTGCTCTTGGTGGGCAGTTGTGATCTGGATGATGCCCAGAGCCTGAATCAGAAAGAGATCCGGGATCTTTACTATGATATTTCGCTGGATTTTAACCTGGGGAATGTCTATGGAATCCTGGACCACGTTCATCAGGACTATCTGCACAAGGGACAGATCACTTACCATCTGAATGAAGAGATATTGAATCGGATGGGGCAGTTTCAGCTTTTGGAGATAGAAGTGCTCTACATCGATATCCAGGGGGATCACGCCATCGCCCACACCATTGATCATTATGAATCTGCATATGAATCGCACAGCTATAATGAGCCTGATGATACGGGACTTTTTTCCTATCTGAAGCGCATTGATGGCAGTTGGCTGATCTATGGCGATCAAATGTGGATCAAATCAGAGACCAAGGATATCCTCGAAGGGCTGGCAAAAGCTTTTTGATTGACACGATTACCATCTTCAGATGAATTGTCTGAATAAAGTTAAACCTGTGGTGAAAGAGGAATTATGCGAAAAGTATGGAAAATAATCGCCATCATAGTGGTGGTGATACTGGTGATCATCGCTATCAGCAAATGCCGTAAACCGGCAAGTCCCGATGCCGTGCAAGCCCGGGATTCATCGGATATTCACGTCGTTGCCCGAGGCAATATCGACAGCCGCATTGAGATCACGGGCGAGCTGCAGCCGGCTACGACGGTTGCCCAAAAGTCCCGCGTGTCCGGCAAGATCGTGAAGTTTTATGTGGATGAAAACGATTACGTCAAGATGGGTGACATCCTGGCGGATATCGAGCCGGATTACAATCAGGCAAATACCCTCTTCAATACCAAAGCCTCATTGCAGCGGGCCGAGCTCGCCAAAGAGCAGGCGCAAAAGGACTTTGAAGACAAAACCGTGCTTTTGGCAAATAACTATATTTCCCAGTCGGATTTTGACAAGGCCCGGGATGCACTACGCACGGCTGAGATCCAATATGCCCAGGCCAGCAGCCAGTATGAGATGATCCGCGATCTGGACGTGCCCGGTACCGTGATCCACATGTATGCCACCAGCAGCGGGACCGTCATCGAGCGCAAAGTCAATGAGGGCGAGATGGTTTCTTCCAGCATCAATACCTTTGGCGAAGGCACCGTGGTGATGCAGATTGCAGATCTTTCCAAGATGACGGTGCTCTCCAATATCAATGAGGTGGACATTGCCAAATTTACAGTCGGTCAAAAGGGCAGCATCAAGCTGGATGCGCTTCCCTATGAGAAATTTGAGGGCAAGATCGTGAAGATCGCCCCCAAAGCGGTGACGATCAACAGCGCCAAGGTCTTCCCCGTGGAGATCAGCATCAATGCCAGGGGGGATCTGGCCCGGCCCGGCATGACGGCGGCGATCAGCATCCAGGGGGATTCCCGTGAGGATGTGATTGTGATCCCGATTGGAGCGGTTTTTGCAGATGATAAGAATCAGGATATCGTAAACTTCCTGCCTGAGAGCCCAGAGGGTGATGGTGAAGCCGAAGGAGTCGCCGAGCCCAAGCCTGAGCCCAGAACCATCGTATTGGGCGCCAATGATTACCAGATGGTGGAGGTGATATCCGGATTGGAAGAAGGAGACAGGATCTCTCTGAAGGAACCTGAGCTGAATGCCAATGTGCATTTCATGATGCAATAAACAGGAGAATATAGATTTAGATGATAGAAATCAAGAAGCTCAGCCGATCTTTCGGCAGCATTAAAGCTGTGGACGAGATCAGCTTTACGGTGGATAGCGGCAGCATCACCGGCTTTTTGGGTCCGAACGGAGCCGGAAAGACTACCACGATGCGGATGATGGTGGGCTATCTGCAGCCCAGTGCGGGGGAGATTCTGCTGGATGGCAAAAGCATCTTTGATGACCCCATCGCCACCAGCACAAAGATCGGCTATCTGCCTGAGCACAATCCCCTTTACGATGAAATGGACAGCCTGGAGATCCTGCGCTATATCGCGGATCTGAGAAAGATGAGCCGGGCAGATTTTGCCCAAAGACTTCAGTTTGTGGTGGATAGCTGCGGGCTGGAGGCGGTTCTCGGCCAAAAAGTGGCCACCCTTTCCAAAGGCTACCGCCAGCGCGTGGGCCTGGCCATGGCGATCCTGCATGATCCTGAGATCCTGATCCTGGATGAACCCACCAGTGGGCTGGATCCAAATCAGATCCTGGAGATCCGCGAGCTCATCCGTGAGCTGGGACGGCACAAAACCGTGCTGCTTTCCTCACACATCATGCAAGAAGTGCAGGCTCTCTGCGACCGCGTATTGATCATTCACAATGGCAAGATCATTGTGGATGACGCCATTGGGAACTTATCTCAATATCTGAAAGGCTATCAGGTCTTGCATCTGGAATTGGATGGTAAAGACGTGGATCTGTCAGACTTTATGGCCTCGCACCCTGATCTGGAGACTCTCAGTATCCAGGCCGAAGGTGATCATTACAAATTGCAGATCAAAGTGCCTGCCTCGCTGGATATCAAGCATGATCTGGCCCGGTATGTCTCCGCTCAAGGCTGGCTGATCACGAGTCTCTTTACCCGCCAGAAGAGCCTGGAGGAGATCTTTCACAATCTCACCAGGGAAGAGGCCCGGGCCGCTTCTGCCCCAGTGCCGGAAGACCCGCAATCGATCCCTGCCGATGCAGCCGAAGAAAGCGCGGAGATTCCCTCTGAAGAGCCTGAGGACGGCGGCCTTGAACAAGAGGAGGACCCCCGATGAATGCCACCTGGATTATTGCCAGAAAAGAGTATCAATTGGCCTTTCGCTCCGTGACTTCATACATAGTTTTCGTGCTCTTTCTGGTGATCAGCGGCGCCGCCTTTGCCACCACGGTTTTCAAGGTCAATCTGGCCGAGCTGCGCGGACTCTATGTGGTTATCCACACTCTCTTTGTCTTCTTTATCCCGGCCATCACGATGGGCAGCATTGCCAAAGAACGCAGCAGCGGAACCATCGAGCTGCTCAGCACTTTGCCGATTCGTCTTTCTCAGGTGATCTGGGGCAAGATCCTGGCCGCCTGGATGCAGGTCTTGACCCTGCTGGCCTTTACTGTGATCCATTTTGCCATCATTGTGATCTTGGGTGAGAATATAGATTACGGCGCCATTGCGACGGGCTTTTTGGGCCTGATCCTGGCGGCGCTGGCTTATGTCTCGATCGGGGTCTTTGCCAGTTCTCTGCCTTCAAATCAGGTGTTGGCCTTTGTGATCGCTCTGGCCATATCAGGCTTCTTTTATGCCATCCGCTTTGTGCTGGTTTTGATGCCGCTTTCTGTGGTGCGCTATCTGCAGTTTCTCAGCTTTGAATATCACCTCTCCGGCTTCAATCGCGGAGTTCTGGATCTGCGTGACCTTCTCTTTTTTGTGGCGATCGCCATGATCTTTGCCTTTTTGGCAGGCTTCAATCTGCAATCCAAAAACATGATGCAGGAGCGCTGATATGAAGAAGACATACGGAATCGTGAGCGCTCTTTTCATCAAGATCGGCATCGTCATACTCATCCTTCTGATCGCCGGCTTTTTCACCCTGCGCTGGGATTTCTCCCGTCAAAAAGCATACAGCCTCAGCGACGTGAGCAAAAGCGCGGTGGGCTCTTTGGAAGATGTAATGGTGGTGAAGCTGTTGGCATCTGCCGAATTGCCGGCCACTCTGAACTCGCTGGAGCGCTTCACCCGCGATCTACTGGGTGAATACCGCATCGCCAGCCGGGGTAAATTTCGCTATGAGGTGGTCAAACCGTCCAGTCGTGAGGAGCTCTATGAATTGGCGCAGGACGGGGGGCTCAGCCGGGTTCGCTTCCAATTCTATGAAAAAGACCAGATGACCACCCAGGAAGTGATCTTTGGGCTGATCTTTGAATACCAGGGCAAGGTGGAATCCATGAATCTCCTGCCCCGGGTGGAGCCCAGGCTGGAGTATGAACTCACCATGCGCATCCAGAGCCTGGCCGCACACGTTTTGCCCAAAGTGGCCGTCTTTCGGGATACCACCTATTATGACTTTAATACCAGGATCTTTGAGCGTGCACTTGCATCAAATTTTGACACCATCGATACCAGCCTCATGGAGCCCCTCGGGGACGTGGACGGCTTGCTCTTTACCGGGACCGCCAGAAATGTCACCGAGTCCCAGCTTTACCATCTGGATCAATACATGATGAAAGGCGGCAGGGTGGTCTTTTTGCAAGATAAGATCGATACCGACGGGCTGAATCTCTATCAGCTTGATACAAATGTGATCGATCTGCTGGAGCATTATGGCTTTGAGCTTTCGGATGACGTGGTCTTGGATATCTATTGTGATGAGCAGCAATTGGGGTTGGGCAATATGGTAAATTACCCCATGTATCCCGTGCTGCGCGGCAGTGACCATCAGATCACGCAGAATATCGACAATATCATTCTCTATCTGGCCAGTGGCATCAGCTTTACCCGCAGAGAGGGCGTGAACTTTGAGCCGATCCTGCAGACTTCGATGTATTCCGGTTGGATGATAGCGCCAGAGTTTGAGATCACCCAGGATATGATCAAAAACCCCAGCCTGGATGACTTTAGCGCCGGAGCCATCACCACCGGAGCCATCCTCACGGGCAGCTTTGAGAGCTATTTCATCGGCTCGGAACTGGCCACGCAGGACCCGAACTTTATCCCCCGATCTCCAGAGCTGAAGATGATCCTTTTTAGTGACAAGGAACTGGTGATTGATCCCGAAAAAGCGCGCTATGATGAGCGCAGCAATATTATCCTAAACGCCCTGGACTACCTGACCGGGCGCGAATCCATGATCAAGATCCGTTCGCGGCATCTGACATCCTCTGTCCTGAGTGTGCCCAGGTTTATGTCCCGATTGGGCATTGATTGGGGAAATCTGGAGCAGATTGAGAACAATATCAAGACCGCTGTCAAAGTCATGGCCATAGCCCTTCCTTCGTTGATTTTGATCCTGATCGGGCTGATCACGGCTTTGCGGCGCAAACTAAGATTGAGAGCGATGCATGAAAAGAACTAAGCTTATCTTGATGATAGTCCTGCTCCTCTTGATTGCGGCGTTTTTCATACTGCGCTTTCATGGCCCCCGGGAGCGGACGGGGATTGTCTTTGACAAGGCTTTTCAGGAGCCGGACGGGATTCAGATCTATAGCCCGGAGGGAGAGATCAAGCTCGCCCTGAAGGATGGTAAATGGATCTTAAAGGGTGAAATGACCTGGGAAGCGGACTCTCTGAAGGTGCAGAGCTTTTTTGAAGATGTGATCCGGGCAGAATATGCCAAAACCCCCATGAGCACTCACAAAGACGCTATCCGGCGCTACGGCTTGCAAGATGAAGAGGCTCTGCACGTGAAGGTATCATCCGGTTTGCGCACGCGGCATGTGCTCTTTGCAAATCTGGGCAATGCCTGGGATTACTTCCGCTATGCCGGCGATTCTGAAGTCTATCAAGTGCGAAGCAAGGTGGCTCAGTTTTACAAACCGCTGCCCATAAACTGGCGTTCCCCCTTTCTGCTCCACTATTGGGAGGATGAGCTGAGGGAAATCAGGGTGGAGCATGAAAACAATAGTTACACTCTTTTGCGGCTGGTTGATCAATGGTTTTACCAGGATTCAAAGCATGACTTCGCGGTTGATTTTGGCAATTACGCGCTGGTGAAGATCCTCAGTATTTTGCAAAACTTCCGTAGCTACATCTTCACTTCCGGAGACGATCCCGAGATGCTCAAGGCCTTTGCCAATCCCATGGCTACGGTCTGGATCACCGATACCGAGGACAAGGTCCGCAAGCTGGAATTTGCCAAGTTTGACAATAGCCGCCACATGCTGCGCATCGATGATGATTCCTCAGTCATCTTCCAAGTGGAATTTGATACGGTCTTCCGCTTCACCCGACATCCCGATATCTTCAAAAGGAAGTCATTCTGATGCCGGGTGCTCTTCACCGCAGTCCGGTTCTCAGGGATCTGGATGATCATAACGCATTGATCAAGTGGGAATTGTGAGCCAGAGCATCAGCATCATCGGGGGCGGACTGGCCGGCAGCGAAGCGGCCTTGCAGCTTGCGGAAGCCGGATATGAGGTCAAGCTCTACGAGATGCGTCCCCAAAAGCAGACCGAGGCTCACCAAAGCGGACTGCTGGCCGAATTAGTCTGCAGCAACAGCCTGAAATCCACCCGTCTGGACACCGGCTCCGGCCTGCTCAAGGAAGAGATGCGCTTTTTGGGCAGCAAGCTACTACCCATCGCCGAGTCCTGCAGAGTTCCGGCCGGCCATGCCTTGGCTGTGGATCGTGAGATCTTTGCATCCGAAGTGACCCGATTGATTGAGACTGAACCCCGGATCACCGTGATCCGTGAGGAGGTATCCGAACTCCTGGAAGGCAAAGTGATCCTGGCCACGGGTCCTCTGACTTCAGAGCCTTTGATGCGACACCTGAAGAATCTTTTGGGCGCAGACCACCTTTTCTTTTTTGATGCCATCGCCCCGATCCTTGATGCGGATTCGATCGACCGCGAGATCGTCTATGCCAAAGCCCGCTATGACAAAGGCGATCCCGACTATCTGAATTGCGCCTTTGACCGGGAAGAATACTACGCCTTTGTGGATGCCCTGCTGGAGGGCGAAAAGCACACTGCGCATGAGTTTGAAAACGAGTTTTTCAGCAGTGATAAGTTTAATTTCTATGAAAACTGCACGCCCATCGAGGAGCTGGCCCGCCGCGGCAAAGACACCCTTCGCCACGGGGTGATGCGCCCTATGGGGCTGGAAATCCCCTCAACCGGCCAGAAAGCCTTTGCGGTGCTGCAATTGCGCGCTGAAAATAGCGACCTGACCGCCTATAACCTCGTGGGCTGTCAAACCATGCTGCGCTACCCCGAGCAAAAGCGCATTTTCCGCCAGATCCCCGGCTTGGGAAGTGCCTCTTTCTTGCGCTACGGCTCCATCCACCGCAATGCCTATCTGAATTCCCCGCAGATCCTAAAGCCCGATCTCAGCCTCAAAGCCCGGCCGGAGGCCTGGGTGGCTGGTCAGATCAGCGGCGTGGAAGGCTATGTGGAGTGCATCGCCAGCGGTATGCTGGTGGCCGGCATCATCTCCGGTGAGATCAGCGATCTGCCGCCTCAGAGCATATTGGGACAGCTCTGGCGCCGCCTATTGACCGAACTGCCCAAACAATCTTTTAGCCCCGTCAATGCCAATTTTGGCCTCTTACCCGCTTTGCAGAAGAGTCCGCGGGATAAAAAGCTGAAAAGACAGATGCTCAGTGAGCGTTCCCTGCAGGCCATGCAAACGGCCTTTCCAGGGAGAGAATACCAGATGCCCCAGATGAGCACGCCCACTTGGGAGTGAAGATGAGTATTCCCCCTTTTCCCGATCCCGCTTCCCCAAAGTCCTTTTCGTGCAAAGCATTACCTTGACCACCACAGTCCAAATTACCATAAAGGAGATCCCCTGTGAAACAGCATGTTTTGATCTTACTCTTGATTCTTTTTGTGATGCTGCCGAGCCTGGCTTCGGCTCGCCTCTTTGCCCGCTGGCACACCTCCATGGGCAGCTTTACGGCCGAGCTTTATGATGAATTGGTACCGATCACCGCCAATAACTTCCGTGATCTGGCCAATTCCGGCTTTTACAACGACCTTATCTTCCACCGGGTTATAGATGGCTTTATGATCCAGGACGGCTGCCCTTACGGTACCGGCTATGGCGGCCCGGGATATACCATTGAGGACGAATTTCACCCTGATCTGTATCATGACCACGCCGGTGTGCTGGCCATGGCCCACTCTGCTGCCCCCAATAGCGCTGGCAGTCAATACTATATCACCGTAGCGCCGGCCACTCACCTGGATGGAGATTATGCCATCTTTGGCGATATCATCGAGGGGCTGGACAATGTGCTCGCAATTGGTGCTGTGCCCACCGATGCCAATGACCGTCCCTTGGAGCCGGTGAATATCCACACTTTGCGCATGCTGGATCTGCAGATCGGCGAATTCTTTCCCCCGCTGGATGAGACCCTGAGCCTGCTCCCCGGGCAGAGTCAATTCTTTATGGCCGAGGCATATACCCAGGAGGCCGAGCTCTTTTTTGAGTGGTATATCGATGACCTTCTGATAGATGAGGATAGCTTCCTGCTGGAGACCTCATTTGAGACCGGCGGCGAGCACACAGTTCGTTGCCACATTGCCTCTTCAGACAGCATTTCCTTTGACGCCCTCTGGCAGATAGATGCCGGCGTTTCTGCTGCCCAGGAGACAGTCCCCGCCCTGCATTCCAGCCTGCTAAACGCCAGCCCCAATCCCTTCACTTCAGAGCTGGATATCAATTGCGAACTAAAGTCCCCCCGCAGTGTCCGGCTGGAGATCTTCAATCTCAAAGGCCAAAAGGTCAGAACTCTGGATGCCGCCAGGCTTCAGGCCGGTAGCCACACCTACACTTGGGATGGTAAGACCGATCAGGGAAAAGACAGTCCGGCAGGGATTTACCTGATCCGCCTCAAATCTGATCAGCAAAGCATCTTCCGCAAGATCAGCAAAATCTAAGTTCACTTTCGGGAAGCGCTTTCCCGATCAGGAGATATAGCATGGCTTTTTCAGACCAGACCAGATCCCGTTACCAGGCACTGCTTGACCAGATACGGGAAGACGGGCTCGACAAAAGCGAGCATCCCATCTGCGGCAGCCAGGGCGCGCGCATCACGGTGCAGCAGCCTGATGGCAGCTTGCGTGAATTGATCAATATCTGTTCAAACAACTATCTGGGTCTGGCCTCGCATCCCCAGCTTCTGAGCTCCGCCCATCAGGCCCTGGATCATCGGGGCTATGGCCTTGCCTCCGTGCGCTTTATCTGCGGAACTCAGGATATCCACAAAGAGCTGGAAGATCGGCTCAGCGCATTTCTGGGCACCGAGGATAGCATCCTCTTCAGCTCCTGTTTTGATGCCAATGCCGCCGTTTTTGAGACCCTTCTGGATGCGGATGACATCATGATCTCGGATCGTCTCGTACACGCCTCCATCATCGACGGAATGCGGCTTTCCCGCGCCCGGCATGATACCTACAAACACCTGGATATGGGGCATCTGAAAAAGAAACTGGAAATGCACCAGGCTGCCCCGCGCAAGATCATCATCACCGATGGCATCTTTTCCATGGATGGCGACACTGCGCCTCTGGCAGAGATCTGCGCTTTGGCGGATGAGTATGGCGCTATGGTCTTTGTGGATGATTCACACGCCACCGGGTTTATCGGCGAAAAAGGACGGGGCACGGCAGAACTCTGCGGCGTGATGGGAGAGGTCGATCTGATCACCACCACCTTTGGCAAGGCTCTAGGCGGTGCTTCCGGCGGCTGTGTATCCGGCAGGAAGGAGCTGATAGAGCTGCTCCGGCAACGCGCCAGACCCTATCTATTTTCCAATACCCTGGCCCCGATGATGACCATGGGCACTCTGAAAGCGCTGGATCTCCTGGAAACAAGCGGCGAGCTTTTAAAGAGGCTTCGCCATAATACAGCGTGGTGGAGAGCGGCGCTGGGAGATGCCGGATTCATCGTGCAGAAAGGGGATTCGCCGATCGTGCCTGTGATGCTTTACCAAGCCCCTCTGGCGGCGGCCTTTTCTGAGGCTCTTTTGGATGAGGGCATCTTTGCGGTGGCCTTTTCCTTCCCCGTGGTTCCGCAAAATCAAGCCCGCATCCGCACTCAGCTTTCCGCCGCTCACTCGGAAGATGATCTGAATATCGCCCTGGAGGCCTTCATCGAAATCGGCAAAAAACTCCGTATTTTGGGCAAAAGCAAGGCCGAATTGCTTGCCCTCTAAATCCACTTGGAGAAAGACATGAAAGAAAAACTTTTGGAATTTATCCGCGACGAATTTCTGGACGATCCCGACCAGGAGATTGATGAAAACAGTCGCTTGATCTCCACCGGGCTGATCGATTCCTTTTCTTTGGTTTCACTGCAAAGCTTTATCGAGCAGGAGTTTGGCAAAAAGATCCCCGCTCCGCGCATCACGGCCGAGTCCTTTGATACCGTCCGGCAGATGCTGGAGATCATCGATCAATTTTGAGCTGAGGCCCGGCAGATAGTTCCCCGGGATACGGCTCCCCGCAGATTAGTATGATAAGCCTTGAATTCTTTGGCATCCTGATCCTCAGCCTGATCTTGTATTGGCTTTTGCCCCGACAGAGGCTGAGAAATCTCTTGCTGACATGCTCCAGCTTCATATATATCGGGCTGCTGGATCTCTCCTCACTGTATGTAGTTGTGGCACTCAGCCTCTGGGCCTATCTCTGGGGCATCCTGACCCACAGGCTGCGGCCGCACATTTGGCCTCAGGCTCTGGGCGTGATCGGGCTGCTGGCTGCCTTGATCTTTTTCAAGTATCTGGGCATGCTCAGCGGCATATCCCTCAGCCTTTACCTCTTTTTGGAGGCGTTGCCCTCTTTTAGCCTGCACCATCTGCTTTTACCGCTGGGAATTAGCTACATAGTTTTCAAACAGATCAGCTATCTGATTGATATCCGCTGGGGTTTGGTAAAGCCCGGCAGCCTCACGGATTTCCTGCTTTATAGCAGCCTTTTCACCATCTTTGTGGCCGGCCCTATCGAGCGTTTTGAGCGCTTTTTGCCTCAGATCAAAGTTCCGGCCATCGGCTTTGATCCCGGGCATCTTCGTGAGGGCCTCAGGCGCATCAGCATCGGGCTGTTCAAAAAGCTGGTTATTGCGGATTGGATCGGCTATCTGATCAGCCCCATCTGGCATAATCCTCAAGGCTTTCCCGCCTGGCTCAGACTGCTGGCGCTGGTGGCCTACGCTCTGCAGATCTACTATGACTTTGCCGGCTATAGCGATATCGCCATCGGAGCCTCACGTCTCTTTGGGCTGAGGATTATGGAGAATTTCAAGCGTCCCTATATGGCGCGCAATATCAGTGACTTTTGGCGGCGCTGGCATATCTCGCTTTCGGATTGGATCCGGGACTACCTTTTTTTCCCGCTTTCCGGCATCTGCAAAAACAAGGCCTGGTTGATCTTCGGGGTCCCCGTCATCGCCATGGGACTCTGCGGCCTCTGGCATGGGGCAGACATGCGCTTTCTGATTTGGGGCATCTGGCACGGATTGGGGCTGGCCTTCTTGCAGTATTTTAAGATCTGGGAAAAGAAGCGCAGCAAGGCCACACGGCTGCAGATCCGGCGTCTTTTACAGCGGCTGGGACCGCTGATCACCCTCACTTTCGTCACTTTTGGCTGGCTCAGTTTCCGTGTCTTTGGGCTCAAACTGGGGCTCAGCCTGGCCGGTGATCTGCTCAATCTGCTTTTGCTCCCCGGAGTCCTTATTCTGCTGTGGATCGGGCAAGCCCTGGCCGGGCATCTCATCCGCTATCTGGAAGGGATGCGCTGGACTCTGGCACACAGCATCTGGCTCTTGATCCTGGTCGGCATCGCTTTTTGTGCGGGCAATACGGAGTTTATCTATGCGGGTTTTTAAGCTTTATTTATTGCCTGCAATTTTGCTGATTCTGGCTGCATTTGCCGCCTTGAGCATCAGGGAGCGCGGGGCAGCGGCAGACCGGGCGCCAATGGTCTGCGAAACTGCGGACTACCGCATCCTGATTTTGGGAGATTCCCACGCGGTGGCCGGTCTGAATCCGGCTCTCATCCTCGGCTCTTGCTCCACGGCTCAGGTGGCTGAAGAGCTGGAGTATAGCTATTACAAATTGAAGGCTGCGCTGGAGCAATCCGAGGCTTTGGAGCAGGTGATCCTGAGTCTGAGCTATTTCAATATCCTCGCCCCGGTCTCATCCCAGGCGGAGCTGATGCGGCGCTACCACCGGCTGTTGGATGAGGATTTTTATCAGCTCAAACAGGCCCATGGCGAAGCGGATGGATCAGTGCGCTACTACGGGTTCATGCGGCATCTGCCACCGGCTCTGCCCCTCGGGATGCTGAACGATCTGGCCGAATTACTCACACCTCCTGACTATCTGGGCGCTTATCAAAGGAGACAAGCCGAGGGCATTGGAGATGTCAGGGCTTTGCACTCAGCCATTGCCCGGCATTACTATCAGGGAGGGCGGATTCGGGATGTTTCCACGCTTCGGCAGCACTATCTGGAGCGCATCGTGCGGCTTTGCCAGCAGCATGAGGTCCAGCTCTTTGTGGTCAATACGCCCCTGCACCCGGAATATCTGGCGGCGGTCCCATCCCTGATCAAGGCAGACTACTATCAGCAGATCGGAAAGCTGGCAGATAACTTTGTCTATCTGGACTATTCAGCTCTGGATCTACCTGAAGATCATTACTTTGACTATGATCATCTAAATCATAAGGGAGCCCGGTTTCTGTGCCGCAAACTGGCCGTAGAACTCCGCCGACCGCCCCATTGATCCATGACAGTTTGGAGCTGGGTTTCAGCCACGATCTTCGCCTGCCGGCACGAGGATCGTGGGACAAAGCCGAGACTACCGGGAAACAAAAACTTGGACGGATAGAAAGAATTAAGAGGTTTCAAAAATGAAGAATCATGCAGAGTCTAAAGAGGACAAGATGCCAGCAGCAATCAGCCGAAAGGCTGGCATGCTCAATGTCACTGTCGATCCACGTCTGGAGCTATTGGCCGTGCTGCAAAAGATTTCGGGGAGCAAGATGGTTTTCCAGGGTGAAAATAGCTATGCAGATGCAATTGAGGCCTGGTTTGCACCCTTCAAAGAGCATCCTGTTTGTGATCTGCTAAAGCGTATGGAAGAAACGGATTATAATCATGATCTGCCGGTCAGCAGCTTTTTACGCTTTGAAGATATCAGCTGTTCGAAGATCGCTTTCAACTGGGACCCATGCTCTGAAGCCATGAATCTGCGCAGGCTGGAGAGTGTGTCTGAAGTAGTTCCCCTGCATGAATTTTACACTATGGTCGGTGAATTTGCTATCCAGAGCGATTTCGCCGGCTTTTTTGCCTCTCAAACGGACTTTTATCAAAAGAGAGTCGAAGATGCCGTCCGTGCCCTGAGTGAATATCCGGATATGATAGCGCACATGACGTCCTGGTATGGATATAGCCACGCCAGCTACACAATGGCCATTTCTCCTCTGGTGCAGGGCGGATACGGACCTGCCATGGTGGATGAAGCGGGTGGTGTGCACGCCTATGCTATGATGAATCAAAACTGCAGCCATTTCACCAAAAATGATCTAAGGGAACTTGCCATCTGGCTCTTTCACGAGTTTTCTCACTCCTTCGTAAATCCATTGGTGGATGAACATTGGGATATTTTCAAGAACGGCGAGCATTTATATAAATTGATACAGGAAAAAATGACGCTGCAGAGCTATGGCAATTGGTGGATTACGGTGGTAGAGCATTTTGTTCGCACCAATGATCACCGTCTCAGGGAATTGTATTTTGGACTGGATAAAAAATCTGTGCTTCCCTCCGAGATCGGCATGGGCTTTATCTTTATTGAGCAAGCCTATGATGCTACTATGCAGTATGAAGCCTCCAGATCTCAGAACGGAATAAACTACGATGAGTATTTCCCCGATCTTGCCCGGCAATTTATGCAAATCGAAGATATCCCTGAGGATGAGCTGAGGCAATTGGATCGATTCATGGGGCCTATGAATAGTGTCTCCTTGAGCTCTGATATCCTGATCATCTATCCCGATCCGGACCGGGTGGAGGGAACAAGGGAGTACATCCTGCCCACAGTACAGTGGCTTGTGCAAGCACTGGGTGCTCAGGCTGTTAC
>CAZWUD010000001.1:15972-31702 GCA_964637055.1 uncultured Candidatus Cloacimonadota bacterium | reverse complement strand
CTGCCTGTCACGCAGAAGGCCGCGAGTTCGAGTCTCGTCGCTCCCGCCATAAATTCAGGACGTCCATTGGGCGTCCTTTTTGCTTTATCCGGATGAAACAGTTTATTCGCCTGCCTTTTTACCTGATCAATCTGTTTATTGATCTCATTTATTACATCAGCTATCCGATCCTCAAGCTGGTGTTGCCCTTATATCACTATTCAGAGAGCATAGCCCATGATCCAATATGTGAAGACCGCCCCATCCTGATTCACGCCGCATCTGTAGGTGAGATAAACGCAATCTCCCCTTTGGTGCAGCATCTGATGAAAAGTGGCTACCCGATTTATATCAATACCGTCACGGTCACTGGCAGGAATCTGGCAAAGAGCAAATTCCCGAATCTTCGTGTCAAGCTTGCAGCCCTTGATGTCATGCATCTGAGAAAGCGCCAATTAACCAGGATCGATCCCAGGTTGATTTTGATCGTTGAGACCGAGATCTGGCCTAATCTCATGGCAGCAGCGAGTAACTCAGGAATACCCATACTTTTTGTGAACGCCAGAATCTCAGCCAAGTCACTAAATCGCTACAGATTGTTCAAGCCTTTATTGTCTTATGTGGGCGGATCCGTGAGGGGAGTTCTTGCTCAGAGTGATGCCGACAGAAAGAGATTTCAACAATTGTGGAACGTCAAAGTGATCAATGCAGGTAATCTTAAATATTGCCTGAATCTTCCCGATTATGATGAAAGCACGTTGCGCAAGAAGCTGGGCATCTCTGAGGATGATTTTGTACTCACCTGGGGAAGCTCACGCCCGGGTGAGGAAGATCTGATGGTATCTATGCTTGCCGATTTATCACGGCATACCCCACGCTTAAAGCTGATTCTGGCACCCAGGCATCCAAAGAGAACAGCCGAAGTAGAAAAGCTGCTAACTGGCATTCCCTATGTGAAATACTCAAGCTCAACAGCCAATGCAGATTTTGAAGTGCTTTTAATTGACATATTGGGGCATCTATCTGAGGCCTACGCCATTTCTGACCTTGTGATCATTGGCGGTTCCTTCTTTGACTTTGGCGGGCACAACCCCCTTGAAGCCGCTTTCTATAGCAAAGCTGTCATTATCGGCGAGCATCATAGTTCCTGCAAAGACTCTGTGAAACAGTTACAGCAAAGAGACGCCATCCTGGTCACAGATTCGGCTGGCTTAAAAAACAAAATCCTGGATCTGGTATCAAATCCTGATAAAATGAGCGGAATGGGGAAGAGGGCAAGATTAGTCTTGACGGAAAATGCATCTGCTCTGAATGATCATATCAGAGGAGTAGAAGAATGCCTGAAATGATTCGTGAAGCAATGTATTACAAAGACATTGGCGGAAGCATGCTGCAATGTGAGCTGTGTCCGCAGCTTTGTGTGATCCCAGCCGGAGAAGCCGGCAAATGCCGTTCTCGTGAAAACATAGATTTTAAACTATGGGCAGTGAACTATGGGCGGGCACTCGGCATATCTGTGGATCCCATAGAAAAGAAACCCCTTTACCACTATCGCCCCGGGTCAAAGGTGCTATCCTTAGGCCCAAATTCCTGCAACCTGAGCTGCCGTTGGTGTCAGAATTACCAGATATCCCAATATGAGGCAAAGACTGTGAATCTGACTCTGGATGAGCTCTATAGCCTGGTTTTAAAACACAGTCCAAGCACCATGCAGATTGCCTTCACATATTCAGAACCCCTCACTTGGTATGAATACATCCTGGACTTTGCCAGAAAGTATCCCCAAGTCAGCATAATACTGGTTACAAACGGATTCATCTCCTCAAAACCCCTGGCCGAGCTGCTCCCCTATATCAGTGCCATGAACATTGATCTAAAAGCAATGACAGATGACTTCTACAGCAGTTACTGCGGTGGGAAGCTGACGCCGGTGAAAAAGAGCATAAAGCAGGCTTTTGACGCTGGGATACATCTGGAGCTGACTAATCTTCTCATACCCGGATTAAACGATAAACCCTCAGAAATAGAGGAAATGAGCAGCTTCATAGCTTCCATCAGTCCAGACATACCACTTCACATATCGGCATATCATCCTGATTACCTCACCAACCAGCCGGCCACTCAGATTGACGACATAGTGTCTGCAATAAACCTCGCAAAGCAAAAGCTGAATCACGTCTATGGCGGCAATCTTCCCATAGATGATTATCGGAATACCATCTGTCCCGGCTGCTGTGCCACGCTTTGCAAAAGAACAATCTTTGATTGTCAAAACGTCATCGACAGCGACGGTAGATGCCAGCATTGTGGAAGGATTATCTACGGTCAATATGATCAGTAAATATCTCCGAAGCCTTAGTATAAGCGATCTCATCCTGATCCTGCTCTGTCTCTTTGTGGCCGTTGTACTCTTTGGAGACTCTGAGGATAGCCCCAGCTCTCTTTATATATACAAGGATGATCACTTGTGGGGTCAGTTTCCCCTGGCTGAGGATCGGATTTTGGAAATTGACGAACACAACAGCGTTCAGATCAAGGACGGCAAAGCCCGTATGCTTTTCTCAGACTGCCCTGATAAGCGCTGTGTAAAACAAGGCTTCAACAGCAATATGCCCATTATTTGCTTGCCAAATCATTTGATACTCGAATTCACTCATGGCTCTGATGAGCATAGATTAATCCTGCAGTAGGTTCTAATGAGAATTGCAATTTACATCTCAAGTCACGGTTTTGGACACGCCACCCGGATGGCCGCACTGGCGGAGGCTTTCACGCAATATGGCGTGGAGCTGTGGCTCTGCACTGACCGGCCCGGCTTCCTCTTTCAACAATTAGCCCCAGATTCATACCATTTGCGCAAAGTATCTATAGACAGAGGAGTGTCCCACAAAGATAATCTAAAGACAGATCTTCAGGCCACTCGTGATGCCATCATGCAGCTTTTTTCACACCGAGAAGATATCGTGGCTACAGAGCTGACTTTTTTGCGCCAGAAAAAGATCGACCTGGTGATTGCTGATATACCTTTTCTGATTATTGAAGCGTGTAACTATGCCGGCATTCCGGTATTCGGGGTTTCAAACTTTGATTGGGCCTTTATCTATCAGGATTTATTTGCAGATGATAAAGACATGCAGCCTATTCTGAATGTGATCTGGAGTCTCTATCGCCGCATGGATCAAAGCTACCTTGTGGATCTTGGCAGCCCCCAGAGCGTACCGGGATTTAAGAATCCTCAGAAAGGCGGTTTGCTCTCCCGCAGATTGCTAAATCCCGTGGACATTCGCAGCCGCTATCAGATCGACGATAATCAAGCGATATTACTGGTTAGCTTCGGTGGTGAGGGAGCTATGCAGATAGACATGGCAAAGCTATGCCAAGCCTGGGATGGAGTGGTGTTAAGCTCTTACAGGAGTCCCGATATAGCAAATCTAATCAAGATTTCACCAGATGAAGATTTCCTCAGCCTGATTGCCTCTTCAGATCTGGTGTTGTGCAAACCGGGATACAGCACATTTTCGGAAGTCCTTTCCCAAGGCAAGGCCATGCTCTATTTGCCCAGAGAAAACTATCCGGAAGAAGAAGTTTTGATCCGTGGTCTAAATGGATATCCCGCGGCAAAGAGAGTCCATGCGCTACCGGATTCTACTTCTGATCTGCGCAAACTGCTCAAGTCCGTTTCGCCCTCAGACATCAAGTGGGAGACATCCAACCTGTCTCTTTGCGGTAAGATAATGAACGACTTTTTCATGATCCGATATCCTATAGATAGGCTGATCAGTGTCTTTGACCTTGGCTCCAACAACATGAACTACATCCTCTATAATAAAAGTAGAGATATATCGCTGCACAGGGCTTGGTGTACAACGGCTTTGGGCAGAGATTTTGACGGTGAGAATCTAACAGATAAGAGCATTGATCATGGCCTGATGGCTATCACTGACATCTTTGATATAGATGCACAGATTGATAGCGCGAAGCATCTGATCACCACAGGGATCCACCGTAAGGCCAAAAACTCACAGGCGCTTTTGGATCGTATCTCAGACAAGTGGAAAATCAAGACAAAGATTATCTCAGCCAGAAAAGAAATGAATCTGGCCTGGTTGGCTTCTGAAGCTGTAAGCAGTGAAAGACATCCCAAAATGGTTATGGATATCGGAGGAGCCAGCACGGAGCTGGCCTGGTCTTCCGGACAAAACAAGATGCGTGGGCTTTCTCTGGACTTTGGCCTGCAAAGTCTTTTGCGGGATTACAAGACAAAAATTCCAGCCCTGGCCACTGTAAAAGCCAGCTTCCAGGATCTTCCGGATTTTGATAAGATAGAGCTTGTGCTGATCGGATTGACAGCGACTCTGCTTACTAGATCAATCCTCAAGATTAGCGATTATGAAGCATTGAATCTACAGCATACTCTTATAGATCTGTCTGTCCTTAATAGCTTTATCAAAGACAATATTCCTGAACAAGACCGCAGGAGCCGTGAGCCATCACCGGGTAGTATAGAGCGTGATTCCATCTTTCTCGCCGCTTGCATTGTGGAGCTATTACTGGACAGATATCATAGCTCGTATTTTATGGTCTGCAATAATGGAATCTCTTTAGGATATGCAAAATGGATAAAATAATTGATACAATCTTTGATACATCACAATTTAACGTGATAGCGGGACCCTGTTCGATCGAAGATTATGACACACTATATGAAACTGCTCTTGAGCTGAAAAACCGAGGAATCAGGATGATCAGAGGTGGAGCATACAAACTTCGCACATCTGTGCATAGTTTTCGCGGCTTGGGCGATGCCGGGGTGATGCACTTGGCCAATGTAGGCAAAGAGCTTGATCTCGTCACCGTATCCGAAGTCACCCAGATCGACAAAGTGGAATTCATGGCCGAAAACATCGACATTCTGGTGGTGGGCACGCGCAATATGCACAATTACCCACTCTTGGAGCTTTTGGGCAAGATCGATAAGCCCATAATCTTAAAGCGCGGCATAGCTGCTACTTATGATGAGTGGCTGGCTGCTGCTGAATACATCATTGAAAGCGGAAACGATCGCGTGATCTTTTGTGAAAGAGGCATTCGCACATTTGAGCCAGAAACCCGCTATACTTTGGATATTTCTGCGATATCGGTCATGAAAACGAAAAGTCAGTTACCTGTCATAATCGATCCTTCTCATGCCGCCGGCAGTCGTGATTTGGTGCCGTCATTGGCCTTTGCTGCCATAGCAGCCGGAGCGGACGGACTGATGATCGAGAGCCAGATCAAGCCTGATGATGGCATTTGCGATGCCAAACAGACTATTGATCCCGTGGTACTCAGTCAGATCCTGGACGCTGTTCCCGAGCTAAGACTGCACCTTAGCAGAGTAAGCCTGTGAAGAATTATTTCATAGAGACGTACGGTTGTCAGATGAATGTCTCTGATAGCGAGCTGGTCTCAGCCATACTCAGTTCTGCCGGTTACCGCGAAGCGACGAGTATTGATGAGGCTGATATCCTGCTTTTCAATACTTGCTCTGTGCGCGAGCACGCTGAGCAAAGAGTTTTGGGCAGAATCTCCAATGAGCGGCACAGAAAAGCCAAAAATCCTGACTTCAAGATTGTCCTGCTAGGCTGCATGGCACAAAGGATAGGGGAGAGGCTGGTATCAGAAGACCTGGGAATTGACTATGCCGTAGGAGTTGATCAATATCGTGATCTTCCCCGCATTTTATCAGCAGATAGCGGATTATCTCTGGATTTTAATTTTTCAGAGAACTATGAAAATCTTGTCCCACTTCACAATGGTAAGTTTTGTGCTTTCGTGACCATCACACGCGGTTGCAACAATTTCTGCTCATATTGCATCGTACCCTATGTTCGAGGCCGTGAACGCAGCCGTCCTTATAATGAGATATTAAAGGACATATCCGATGCCGTAGTCAACGGTATGAAAGATATTACACTGCTGGGTCAAAACGTGAATTCCTATGACTGGCAGTCGCTTAGCTTTCCAGATCTCTTACGGAAGATAGGAAATGATGTCCCGGGCTTACACAGACTTCGCTTTGTGACCTCTCATCCCAAGGACCTTTCCGATGATCTGATATCAGCCATGCGAGATAGCCTAATCCTCTGCGAGCATATACACTTACCCATGCAAAGCGGAGATAATGAGATCTTGGGAAGGATGAATCGTTCCTATAGTTATGAGAGATATCTGGATCGCATAACTTCCTTACGCAAAGCTATTCCGGACATTGCTATTACTACAGATCTGATTACCGGCTTTCCCGGTGAAAGCGAAGCTCAGTTTGAGTCAACCTTGTCCGCAATGCGTGAGATTGAGTTTGATTATGCATTTTGTTTCAAATACAGCCCTCGCAGCGGAACTGATGCTGCAAACTACTCTGATCAGATAGATGAGCCCATCCGGCTCGAACGTTTGCAAAGAATGATAGAACTGCAGCGTGAGATCACCTTAAAAAAGTTTCGGGCTCAAATAGGTAAAACAGTTGAGGTCTATGTGGAAGACTTCAGCAAAAAAAGTAAAAGCCAGTTGTCGGGTAAGACGCGTGATTTTAAAATCGCGGTTTTAACTGGTGACTCATCACAAATAGGCAGCTTGGTCGAGGCCAAAGTTGTTGATGCAACAGCCGGCACCTTGATTTGCGAGTGACGCGTGCAAGGCTTAGCTTAATACATGTTATGTAAACTTGCACATATAAATGGAACCGCATGGCCTGCAAGCTGTTGTCCCCCACCAATAATTTACGGAGTTAACATATGAAAAGCATGACCGGCTTTGGTAAGAGCCACATCATCAAGAATAATATCGAATGTGAGATCGAGATCAAAAGCGTGAACGGACGTTACCAGGATCTCAAAATCTACCTTCCCCGTGAGTTTGGTTTTTTTGAACACATCATCAGAAAGCAGGCTTCCAGACACCTCTCTCGTGGCACGATCGAAGTCCGGGTCAATATAAATGACCTTAGAGAGCCAAAACTGCGTTTAAACGAAGATAAGCTCAAAAAGTACTATGATATCATTCAGCAGGCGCAGGATATTCTGGAAATAGACGATAAGCCACCTTTGCAATACCTTTTGGAAGAACCCGGTGTGATCCAGACCATAAACGAATATGACAAAGACCCTCTTATGACATCTATCTTGCAAGAAACTTTGCAAGAAGCATTCACAGCCCTCACGGACTCCTTATTTAAAGAAGCTGAAGATATCAAAGCAATCCTCATTGACTCACTTGAGCAGATCCAAAAATCTTTGGGAGGAATACGGCACCAGATTCAGCCTTTCAAAGAAGAGCTTTTCACCAGCATGCACAAACGCATCATCGAGATAGTGGGCAGTTACAAGCTGGAAAACATTGAGCAAAGGATAGTTCAAGAGCTTGCCATATATATAGATAAGTATGATATCCAAGAGGAGATAACTCGCCTTGATTCCCATATCCAAACCTTTATCCAATGCCTTGATAAAGATAGAGATACGGATATCGGTAAAACTCTGAATTTTATCTTGCAGGAGATGCAGAGAGAAGCAAATACGCTGGGTTCCAAGTTTTCCAATAGCAAGACCTTCCAGGATGTGTTAATCATCAAAGAAGAGATCGAGAAGTGCAGGGAGATAGTTCAAAATGTCGCCTAAACCATTAGTTAGCTGGAAGTCATGGCCCTTTGTGGAGCGTCCAATTGCATCACTTTTTCTGGTCTTATTTTTGCTATTTCTCACGGTCTTTTTATACAGATTGACCGTGCTTGGCTGGCAGATGCCTTTCTTTTATTTTGGCGGATTGATCCTTGTCTATGCCAATCTTCTCCCCTATTTTATTATTACAGAGTATTTTCTCTATGATCGCGAAATTCATATTCGCTACATCTTTATAAATATCAGAAGACCTTGGACGGATTTTGGTTGCTACTACCAGGACAAGCGCGGAATTATGCTATCCACGTTCAAGATGCCCCGCAGGCTGGATCCATTCCGTGGTCAATCCCTGCGATTTTCAAAAACAAAAGCCGAAGTACCGGCTTTGCTCGAGTTTCTGGATCAGAAAATCGGGCGCAAGTACTAAAGGAACACCATGAAATACAATAAGATAGACGAAAAGATATTAGCCATATTAGCAAAGAAGTATCCTAAAGGATTCACATATAGTGACATAGTGTCACAAACCGGCTCTACAAAGAAGATTAAAGCAGCAGTGAGTCAGAGTCTCTCGGCCCTGCTTTTAGAAGGACATTTGATCAAGGAGCGTAAGCGTTACCGCCTCAGCAAGGCCCCGAGCGAGATTGAGCAAAGCACTCAAAAGGCTGAGCCAAGCCCCGCAAGCTCAGATCTTATTCAAGGTAGCTTTGATGCCACATCCCTTTCTCGAGACCGTTCCTTTGCCTTTGTCCGCACTCCTGAAAAGGATTATTTCATCGACGGAGAGGATACCCTCAATGCTTTTCACAACGACACTGTGCTGATTGAGGCTCGTAGCAGACATGGGCGCGGAGAGCAGGGGATTGTGCGCCGCATCGTGCAAAGGGCAAATGAACTTATCCCCGGTGATGTTTCAAAACTGAAGAATCGCTGGATCTTCGTCCCCTCAAATCCGAAGATACACCATTGGTTTGAAGTCACTGATCTTGGTAAAGCCGAGCCCGGAATGAAGGTGATGCTCTCTGTCAGCAATTGGGGTCATCCTCAGAGTGGAAAATTGCCCGCCGGCAAAATCACCGAAGTTTTGGGCAAGTCCGGCGATCCCCATGTGGAATTGCTGGCCGTTATCCGCCAATATCAATTGCCTCTGGAATTCCCGGAAGCGGTGATCAACGAAGTAAATCAACTGCCGGATCAGATCGATCCAGCGGAGATATCCAGGCGCAAAGACCTGCGAAATCTCTTTACCTTTACCATTGACCCGGCATCTGCCAAGGACTTTGACGATGCCATCTCCATCAAGAAACAGGGCAGTGGCTGGCGTCTTTGGGTGCATATCGCAGATGTAGCTCACTATGTGCCCGTTGGCAGTGAGACCTTCACTGAGGCCTCCAAAAGAGGCAATAGCTTCTATTTTCCAAAGAAAGTGATCCCCATGCTTCCTGAGAGACTTTCAAATCAGATTTGCAGTCTCAGACCAGATGAGGACAAGCTGTGCATGACTGTGGAGACAGATTTTGACCAATCCGCAAATGTGATCAGGCAAAAGATTTACGAGAGCGTGATCCGATCCGACAGTCGTCTGGCCTATGAAGCGGTAGATGATTACTTTGAGGGCAAAGCGCACGAGCTCTCCCCCACTCTGGCACAGGCTCTGGATGCCGGCAGACAGCTTTCTGCCAAACTCACCAAAATCCGCTTTGATGCAGGATACATCTTTTTTGATCTGCCCGAGATTCAGTATCAATATGATGAGGATGGTTTTGTCCACGAACTTGGTGTCGCCGAAGAAACTGAGAGTCACAAGCTGATCGAAAACTGTATGCTTGTAGCCAATGAATACACTGCAGCCAGCCTTTCAAAGAAAGCTCCAGCCTCAATGTATAGAATACATGATGATCCTGATACGCAGAAGATCGAACGGCTTCGGGAAATCATGGATTTCTATGGAATAGCCTATCTGGAAAAGGAAAACCTGAACAAAAGCATTCAGGGTCTCTTATACTCCCTGCCGGATAAAACTTATCATAAAGTATTTGACCGCATCATCCTGCGCAGCATGAAGAAAGCTAAGTATTCTACCCGGCATATCCGCCACTTTGGCCTCTCCCTGGAAAACTATACTCATTTCACCAGCCCGATCCGCAGGCTTTGTGACCTTACGGTTCATCATCTTTGCAAAATACATATCTGCAAAAGTAGCCATCAAAAAATCAGCACCGAGCAGATCAATCATTTTGCCAGTGTAGCCTCAGAGCAGGAGCTACAGGCAGATTCTGCCGAAAGGGACCTCGAGCGGGTCTATAGTGCTACTTTCATGAAAGAGCATATCGGGGAGGAATTTACCGCCCTATTGGTCTCTACCAATAGCTCCTCTGCCTTTGTGCGCCTGAATGAGATGCCCGTCTCTGCGGTTTTGAAGAAGGACCAGTTTGGCCCAGGCAAATGGGAATACAGCGATCGGGAAATGCGCTTTGTGAATCCCGTGAATGGCGAATCCTTTGAGCTGCTGGATAGCCTCAAAGTGAGGATCATGGAAGTGAGTGATGATGTATATCTGGAATTGACGGATGATCCTGATGCTCACGTGCATTACCACAACGTGCGCAGACCAATATCAGATAATAGAAAAGCGAAAAGTTCAAGAAATAGGGTTGACGCCAGACCCGCCCATAAAAAATATGACAAGAAGCATTCAAATAAAAACAGGAAAAAGCGATAATGAAAAAACCGATTGGTATTTTTGACTCTGGAGTGGGTGGCCTCACCGTGTTTAAGGCCATTCGCAAGGCCTTCCCGGAAGAGGATTTGATCTATTTTGGAGATACGGCAAGGGTGCCTTATGGTCCGAAATCTCCCAGTACCATCGTAGAATACTCTGTCCAAAATGCCAGATTCCTTTTGCAACAAGGGATCAAGACCCTGATCGTTGCCTGCAATACTTCATCTTCGGTAGCTATTCCAAAATTGCAGGAGCTCACCAAGGTCCCGATTATCGGCGTGATCGATCCCGGCAGCGAAGTAGCTGTTCGTTGCACACAAAACGGCCGCATCGGCGTGATCGGCACCGAAGGCACTATCCGTAGCAATGCCTACAGTAAGGCCATCAAGCATCGCCTGCCTGAGGCAGAAGTTTTTTCCACCGCCTGTCCCCTATTTGTTTCCATTGTGGAAGAGGGTTGGCAGGATCATCCCATCGCATATGACGTGGTTGCCCAATATCTCTATCCCTTATTAGACAAAGGTATAGATACTTTGGTTCTGGGTTGCACACACTATCCGCTACTCTCTCACGTGATCAAGAAATATCTGGGCGACACGGTCAAACTGGTGGATAGCGCAGATGCTATTACCGAATACCTGACGAGTCTTTTGCCCCCTGAACACGATATAGTACCCGGTAAGGATTCATTTTTCGTGAGTGATAATGAAGACAAATTTGCTACAATAGCCAGCCGCATTTTGGAGCATAACTTGGGAATTCTCAAGCGAGTGCGCCTCTTTGAAAGCTGGTTTGTGGATTGACTAAAGATCCCGCTGCATTCTCACTTGGGAGCGCAGCCCAATCTTTTGCTGAGCACTTGTGCCGAGCGTAACTTGGGTTCAAGCTACGATCAAGCCCTACTGAGGGGAGGATCGTGGCTTAATCTTGAGTTTACCCCGGCTGCACTTGATCAGCCAGACATGAGTGATAAAGAATAAAATATAAACATACGAGGTAAAACAATGAAGCCGATTATTTTGACAGCCGCCATCACTGGAGCGGAGACCACCCGCAAGGACCAGCCCAATTTGCCGATTACCCCCCCCGAGCAAGCTAAGGAAGCAAAAGCCTGTTTTGAAGCAGGTGCCAGAGTGATTCATCTCCATGTGCGTGAGGATGATGGAAGCCCCACCCAAAGACTGCAGCGTTTTGAAGAATCCATCACGGCTATCCGTGAAGCTGTGCCGGAAGTTATCATCCAGATCAGCACCGGCGGAGCCGTGGGTGAAGCCTTTGAAAAGAGGCTAGCGCCACTTGCTCTCAAGCCGGATATGGGCACTCTCAATGCCGGTACCCTGAATTTTGGTGACGATATCTTTATCAATCACCCCAAGGATATCATCCGCCTGGCAGAAGCTTTCAAGGAATACAACGTGGTTCCGGAAGTGGAAGTCTATGAATCCGGCATGATCGATGTGGTGAGCAAGCTGGTGAAAAAGGGTATCATCACCCACGAACCGCTTCATATCCAATTTGTGCTGGGTGTGCCCGGTGGCATGAGCGGCAAGCCCAAAAACCTGATGTATATGATCGAGCATCTGGCCAGTGAGATTCCCACAGCCACCTGGGCTGTAGCCGGAATCGGCAGATGGCACATCCCCGCATCCATGGTAGCGATGGTCACCGGTGGTCACATACGTGCCGGTTTTGAAGACAATATCTTCTATCACAAAGGAGTGATTGCCGAGTCTAACGCTCAATTGATCGCACGTCTGGCACGTATTGCCAAAGAAATCGGCCGTCCCCTGGCCAGCCCTGAGCAAGCCCGCGAGATCCTGGCTTTGCCTGCCAAATGAGGAGCGAGCATGTATCTGAGCGATAATGCCAAGCTAGTATTGCAAAAACGGTATTTCAAGAAAAACGAAGCGGGAGATTGCATCGAAGACTGGTCTGCAATGATAGGGCGCGTGGCAAAGAATATCGCTGGCGGAGATGAGGACTCTTATCAGAAATTCTTCGATCTGCTTGACAGCGGAGATTTTTTGCCGAATTCTCCCACGCTTATGAACGCTGGGGCGGATCTCCAGCAACTCTCCGCTTGTTTTGTTTTACCGATTGAAGACAGCATGGACAGTATTTTTGAGACCGTCAAAAACGCTGCTTTGATCCATAAAAGCGGAGGTGGCACGGGTTTTTCCTTTAGCCGCCTGCGTGAGTCAAATGCCAGAGTCCGCTCTACAAATGGCGTATCCAGCGGGCCGATCTCTTTTATGAAAGTCTTTAACGCAGCCACTGATGCTGTCAAACAGGGTGGAACCCGCAGGGGTGCCAATATGGCGATCCTAAACGTGGATCACCCCCAGATCCTGGACTTCATCACCTGCAAAAAAGACCCCAATGAACTGACCAATTTCAATATCAGCGTGGGCTTGACCGAAGATTTTATGCGTGCTGTGACGGAAGATAAGGAATATGAGCTGATCTCACCTCACACAGGGAAAGTGGCCGGTCAACTGCACGCTGGGAAAGTCTTTGATTTGATTGTGGAGATGGCTCATAAGAATGGTGAACCGGGCATAGTATTCCTGGATCGAATCAATAGCTTCAATCCCACTCCGGCCATTGGAGACATCGAATCCACAAATCCGTGCGGTGAGCAACCGCTTCTGCCTAATGAAGCCTGCAATCTGGGCTCCATCAACCTGGCTAATCTGGTGAAAGATGAAGATCTGGATTGGGCTCGGCTGCGTGATGTAGTACGTGATAGCGTTGACTTTTTAGACTATGTGATCGATCAATCCAGATTTCCTCTACCGCAGATTGAGGAAATGGTCAAGGCAAACCGCAAGATTGGCCTGGGTGTGATGGGCTGGGCAGATTTGCTCTACCAGCTCAAGATAGCCTATATGAGCCAGGAAGCTGTGAACCTGGCCGGCAAGGTCATGGAATTCATAGATTTTGAAGCTAAAACCAGGAGCATGGAACTGGCAATCGAGCGGGGAAGCTTCCCGAATTTTGATAAAAGCATTTACGCCACCGGAGAGCTTCAGCGTGAGGATAAATACTGTAAGTGGGAACCGCTGATCAAAGCCATTCAGAAAAATGGAATCCGCAACTCGACTCATACCACTATCGCACCCACCGGCACCATCAGCATGATCGCAGATACATCCAGCGGTGTCGAACCGCAATTTTCCCTGGTATATATCAAAAGTGTGATGGATACAGAGAAATTGCTCTATGTGAACAAGTGGTTTGAAGCCAGTTTGGAAGAATGGGGTATGCTAAGCCAGGAACTACTGGAAACTGTAAGTCAGACAGGCTCCGTCTCCCAGATCACAGAAATACCCCAGGAGATCAAGGATATATACCAGACCGCTCATGACATCAATCCCAAATGGCATATCAGGATGCAGGCCGCATTTCAAGCTTTCACGGACAATGCTGTCAGTAAAACCATTAACTTCTCAAACTCAGCAAGTATTGAAGATATCCGGGAAGCGTATATCCTGGCTTATCAATTGGGCTGCAAAGGTGTGACCGTATATCGTGACGGCAGTCGGGACAACCAGGTGCTTTCCGTGGGATCCTCGGTTTCCGAGACCCCATCGGGTGAGCGAAAGGTTGCTCCCAGACAGCGTCCGGAAATCACTCACGGTGTCACCCAGCGCCTGGAAACCGGGTGTGGGCATATGTATGTGACTATCAATACTGACAGTCACGGCCCTTGTGAAGTATTTGTCCAGATGGGCAAAGTTGGCGGATGTGCTTCCGCCCAGTTAGAAGCGATTGCCCGGCTTTCTTCGCTGGCCTTGAGATCGAGTATACGCATAGAAGCGATCATCCGGCAGCTCAAGGGAATACGCTGCCAATCCCCGATGTGGCACAAGGGCAAGATGATCACTTCCTGCGGTGATGCGGTGGGACAGGCGCTGGAGAATTTTCTCAACGTGCAAATCAACAATGAGATCAAAGCGATCCACTTCAAAACTGGACAAGGTGATATCAGCATCGAAGCTGGCAGCAAAAGCCAGATAGCCCTCTGCCCCGATTGCGGGTCCAGCATCGAGCATCTGGAAGGATGCCTGAAATGTCCGTCCTGTGGATGGTCAAAATGTTAAGGAGAAGCCATGCGTTGTAAAAAATGCAATGTTAAGCTGGCCAGTCACGACATCTGGTGTGCGTCCTGCGGTGCACAAAGCCCCATAGTCAAAACAGACCTGGCGGCTATGAAGAGCCTGGGACAAAGCCGTGAAAAGCTATCCGGGAAGATATCTTCCCTGGTTCCGGCCATGGGCTTTCCCATCATACTCGGAGCAATTCCGATTGCCGCCCTGATCTGGATCTTTGCAAACTACATTAATAACGATGTGAGCACAATAGGAAGACTTCTGCTAAACCTATCTCTAAAGTCTATCCTCCTAAGTATATTTATGCCATTGCTGTTGCTTCCATTTAGCGAGATAAGCAACACAGAGGATTACAAGCTGAGTTTGCGTGAAATGATGCAGAGTTTGAAAAACTATCCGAAGTATTTTGTCTTTAGCATCATCAATTCTTTTGTGGTGATCTTGTTTTATCTGATCTGTTTCGGATTTCCGGGCTTTGCCAGCGACCCTATACTGAGATTGGTCTTTATCGTTCTCATCAATTACTGGATAGCAATCGTCCTGCCGGCTCCGGTGCTGATGGAGCGCAAGAATCTCAATCCCCTAAAAGCAATTGTCACTTCTTACCGACACTTTCACGACGTTCGCTGGAATATCTATCTGCTTGCTTTGGTTTTGGGGCTACTCAACAGCCTGGCATTTGTCCTCTTCATCTTCCCCATGCTGTTTAGCCTGCCACTCTCCTATTTTGCGATCAGAGATTATACAGTGCGGCTGGAAGAATATGAACTGCTGGACTATAGGACCTAAGCTATGACTAGAAGAGAAATCATCTCACTCATCATTCTGGTATGCGTTATCGGCTATGGCGCTTATCAGTTTGTCACCCGGGAATACACCGAGATCCGCAGCAAGCATATCATGGATACCATTGTAGAGATATCGGCACATTCCAAGAGCAAAACAGTGGGCTCGGATATTGAGGATGTCTTTGACTTTATCCGTGAGCTGCAAACCAAACTGGATGAATATGATCCCGAAAGCTTAATCAGCCAGATAAATAGTAGCAGCAAAGACGAATTTGCGATGGATCCGGATATCTATGAATTGCTGAAGCTCTCCGAGCAGCTTTGGCAAATGACGGACGGAGCATTTGACCCCACAATTAAGCCAGTCTGGGATCTATGGAATTTTAGCTCTGCTGATCCCGTGTTACCGGATTCTCTTTTGATTCAAAAGGAATTGGAGAAAGTGGATTTTTCAAGTCTTTAAAACCATTC
>CAZWUD010000001.1:0-15962 GCA_964637055.1 uncultured Candidatus Cloacimonadota bacterium | reverse complement strand
AAAGATATATTTCAATGCTCAAACGCTGAGAAAACCCCGAGGCATGCAGCTTACTTTTGGAGCCATGGCCAAAGGTTTTATCCTGGATAAAGCCAAAGCTTACATGCAGGAAAAAGGCTTTTCCCATGGATTTATAAACAGTAGAAGCTCAATGTGTTTCTTTGGCTACAAACTATCCCCATTGGTCTATATCCAGCATCCTCGCAAGAGTGACGACAGTATAGCCAGCCTGAGAATCCATGACAATAGCGTGGGAACCAGCGGTGACTATCAGCAATACTTTGAGGTCGATGGCATCCGCTACCACCATATTCTTGATGCACACACAGGCATGCCTGTGGAAGATATATTCTCCGTAACCGTGGTGACAGATTCTGCCGCAATGGCAGATGGTCTTTCCACGGCACTCTTCACTTTGGATCCTGATGAGGCTATGCAAATCGTGGGCTCCCTGAAAAACACCAATGCTGTGATCTACTACCTGCGGGATGATGCAATCGTCTCGCTGAAGAGCGAGGGAATCAAATCACTAAACTTCTCCGAGAGCTTATGACAATACCTGATACACAAAATCAAATTGACTCCCGCCAGATAGTAATCGATAAAGTGGGCGTCAAAGGCCTGCGTTACCCGATTGTTGTGGAAGATCGGGCTAATACGACCCAACACACAGTTGCTGATCTGGATATCTATGTAGAACTCCCCCACCACATCCGCGGGACTCACATGAGCCGCTTTGTGGAGATTCTGCACCATTACCACCAGGAAGCCCTGATCGGCAGCCTGGAGAGCTTTTTGGGTGAACTAAAGCAATCTCTGAAGGCAAAAGCAGCATACGTCGATATCAGCTTCCCGTATTTTATTACTAAAAAAGCACCCGTATCAGGAATTGCCTCGATTCTCTCCTATGACTGTGTATTCAGTGCTTCTTTGAAAGATAAATTTGACCTCTTGATCGGTGTCATTGTGCCGGTCACATCACTTTGCCCTTGTTCAAAAGAGATTTCTGAGGCCGGTGCTCACAATCAACGCAGCAAGATCACGATCAAAGCTCGCTACTCAAAATTTGTGTGGTTGGAGGAATTGATCGAAATCGCAGAGTCATCCGCATCTTGCGAAATCTATTCGCTGCTTAAGCGTGTGGACGAGAAATACGTGACAGAAAAGGCCTATAATAAGCCCAGATTTGTGGAAGACATCGTTCGCGAGGTCACCCTCAAGCTGGATCAGGACGAACGCATCACTGGCTTTTTCGTTGAATCTGAAAATGCAGAATCAATCCATCTCCACAACGCCTATGCCATGATCTCCCGTCCCAAAAAATGAAAATAGATAATCGGCGGCGGCTTGGGCTTAGAGAATTTACAGCCCCAAATGGCCTGCGCCTGCTTTATGCGCAAGACAGCTCCAATCCGCTGATCTGCTTACAACTATACATCAAGACGGGATCGGTTCAGGAAGGGCATGAAGAATATGGCTATGCGCACTTCATGGAGCATCTTCTGTTTAAATCCACCAAAAAGTATCCTGATAACTCTCTCAGCGACAAAGCCGCTGAGATCGGCGCTATCCTCAATGCATATACGGATTTTGACAGTACCTGTTTTTATCTGATGCTACCGAAAGAAAAGCTGGATACCGGCATGGAATTACTCTCTGAAATGGCTTTTCATGCGGATTTTGATGCTGAGGATGTGGAGAATGAGAAGCGCATCATCATTGAGGAGATCCATCAATATGCTGCAGAGCCGGAGATGGACTTTATCGAGTATGTTCAGAAAAACTATTTTGAAACCAGTCCCCTGAAGCGTCCCGTGCTGGGAGATATAGCCTCCATTCGCAGTGCTAACCTTCACAAGCTCAATAGCTTTTACCGCAAGCATTATGTTCCGGAAAATGCTTTTATGGTTGCGGTCGGAGATTTTGATCCCGAGACTTTGCAAAAGGCTCTTTTGAGGCATTTTGTTGCCTGGCCAGAGCAGCCTCTCCCCCAGCTTTCAATCGAGCACCTACTCCCGCAGAAATGGAGGATATTCCACCGAAAAAAGAATGGGAATGAACTGCTTGCAATAGCTCTGCCGGAACTCAATGAAAGCCATCCCGATAGCGAGGCTTTGCACATTGCCATCAGATATTTGGCCATAGGAAAATCTAGCCTTCTTCACAAAGTATTGGTCGAACGCGAAAAACTCTGCTCCTCTGTGAAGGTCGGCTCACTCAGCGGAATCCTGCCAGGGGCCAGTGCAATTCTCATTTCCGCCTCCAGAAAAGGTCTTGATCACAAGATCTTGAAGATTTTCTTTGACGCATGGCTTCAGATCTGCAATTCAGTGATCCCTTCCGATGAATTTTCCCTGGTAAAACAGGATATTATCCACAATTGGCTCTACAGCTTTGCCGGGGTCGAACACACGGCAAATCTCATTGCTGCGGAAGAATTTAATGGAGATTTATCCCGCATCGACGGCTACGGTGCATATATTGAAAGCATTACGGCTGAATACGTCTTGTCCGCCATTCGCAGACACTGGAAAGCTCAGGCGATGTCACTCTTTTATCAATCACCCAAAATGATATCGGCAAAAGTGCAGCATCTCCTTGACCGGGTGAGCAAAATCCGGATTCCTGATCCGGCTTTGAGGTCAGATAATTTTTATACAAAGTCCAAACATGAACTCGAAGATAACTTGAGGCTTTGCAAATCCTCAAGCTCAGAGTATCACAATTTTGTGCTGTCCAACGGCCTGAAGCTGATCTACAATTACCAGCCCGGCCAAAGCATCTGTGGCTATGCTCTTTCTGCTCCGCTTTCTCAACTGAATGAGTCCAAGACCGGACTAAACTATTTTGCCTCTACCATGATGCTATATGGCACCCAAAAGCATAGCCATGACCAAATTATGCGCCTCTCCCGACAGCATGGTTTTAATATACGCGTCTTGCACCATCTGGATAGTACGCTCTTTCGAGGCAAATGCAGCTTTGAGGATCTGCCAGTGCTTCTGGAGACCCTCAGCGAGATTATCAGGCAACCGGTCTTTGATGAAAACTATCTTAAAATGCTGAAAATCTCTGCTTCAGACAGTTTGCGGCGTGAGCGTGATTATCCCGTTAGCGTAGCTTATAAAACCTGGTTTCACCAGCTCTTTGGACAGGGTAACAACCTCTATAGTGCCACTGGGAAACTCAAAGATATTGCGGCAATTGATATCGACGACTGCAGGTCATGGCATGAAAGCTGGTCTTTGGGACCAGACTTTTCTTTGTGCATAGTAGGATCAATGGAGCCTGCCTGTCTTCACGATCTTTGCGAGCAGCACTTTTCTGAAAGCAGGCAAACTGGACGCATTCCTCAGCCCCTTTTAAAATACAGCAGCTCGGCCACCCGGATGCGGCGGGTCTATCGGAACCTGAATCAATCCATCGTCCACATCGGAGCTTTGGCATGCCCTGCCTCTGCTCATGAGGAAAATTCTGCCTTTCACGTCCTGGCACACATTATGGGGGGAGATATTAGTTCCAGATTTTACCGGGTGCTGCGTGAAAAATATGGCTATGCTTATCAGACAGGTTTTGATTTCTCTTCTATTCGTGACTTGGGATATTGGTATGCCTACGCCTTTTGTGATTCCAGCAATCATAAAAAGTGCCTGGGAGCCATGCGCGACTTGCTGAGATCCGTTTTACAAGATGGAATCAGTCCCCAAGAGCTGGATCTGGCCAAATACTATCTGATCTCGATGTCTCGTTTTGATAATGAAAACGCCTCTTTCAAAGCTGCCAGCATCGCAAATCTGATCTCGTTGGATTATGATCTGGATTTCTATCTGAATCGGGAAGAGCGGCTATCTGGTATCAAGCTGGATCAGATCCAGGAATTGGCAGAAAGATATATGCAAACACAAGATCAAAGCACATTTGTGATGGTATGATATGAAGACACTTGGTATCGACATCGGTTCTCGCAATACCAAAATTGTGATCTTTGACCACGATCTGGATAAGATCGCATTCAGCGCTTGGCAAGCTACGGAGATATCTGCAGAGGCAGGCGTGGAAAAGCTTTTGTCTCTGGCATATAAAAGCATCTCGGCTGACGAGATCAGCTTTTCATGCGTAACCGGATATGGGCGCAAGATCTATAAGCAGGCAGATAGTATCAAAAGCGAGATAAGCTGCCATGCCAAAGCCTGCCACTACCTCTTCCCGGTTGCCAGAACCGTGATCGATATCGGAGGACAGGATTCAAAGATCATCACTCTGAATCCTGACGGATCGGTGCAGGACTTTGTGATGAACGACAAATGTGCTGCCGGAACCGGAAGATTTTTGGAGATGACGGCCATTAAACTGCAGTGCAGTTTGGATGATCTTTCTCTCTTAGCTGCTGATGCTGATCAGGAGATTCCGCTAAATTCGACCTGTGTGGTCTTTGCTGAATCTGAGATTATCGGACTTCTTGCAACCGGACACAAAGTCTCCAATATAGCCCGGGCGGTCAATATGAGCATCGCCCGCCGCATCTACACTCAGATGGCAAGCCTGAACCCGCAGGAGCCGATCGTCTTTACAGGCGGCGTGGCCCAGGGCAAAGATTTGTCCCTTTGCATGGGTAAGATCCTGAACACCATATTGTTAATCCCAGATGATCCTGAGATTACAGGAGCTCTGGGGGCTGCGCTGTTTCGACCATGACATACGATTATCACATACACACAGAATACAGTTATGATAGCTTGATTAAGGGAGAGGATCTCATGTACAGAGCTATCGAACTGGGCTACGATGAAATAGCCATTACAGAGCATCTGGATTTATTGCCTCAAGAGCTCAGTGTCTACGGTCTTCCCTCTCTGGCGAAATATCAAGCACACTGCCGTACACTACAGGAAAAGCATCCTGAGATTGTGTTGAGAATGGGCATAGAAATCGGAGATTACCACCTGGTAAAGGATTTTGCCAAATCTCTGATCGCTGGTTTTGACTTTTTCCCGATCCTTGGCTCTGTCCACTTTTTGTCGGATCACATCAACGTGGCAATTCCCCTGCCAAAAGCGCTGAACAAAGAGCAAGTAAGAGACTATTACCTGCAAAATCTGAGACTTGTAGAGAGCTGCGATATCGATGTGCTGGCGCACTTTGGAGTGTACAAACGATACTATACACAAAGACCTGAAGAGGATCATGTGCAGGATCTCATCAAAGATATATATAGCGTCATTATTGAGCGTGGGATAGCCCTTGAGATCAATCTCAGCAGTTTGCACAAACCTTATCAGGAAACTGTGCCGGAGCCGGATTATATCAGACTCTATCAGGCTATGGGCGGAAGTCTGTTTTCTCTTGGCTCAGATACCCATGTCTTAGAAAGGTTTGGCAGCACCATTGGGATGGCCGATAAACTGGGCATCAGCTCTCAGCCTCCTCAAAAGAAGCGGCCTTTTCACTGATCGAACTAAAGCATAGATCTGGCGATATTGGAAAAGACATAGCGTTTCAACGCCAGCCAGCTTTAGAATGTATTTATCTTCCGGGCTTTATCCGTTTATATACAGCAAAGCGTAGCTGGTACCCAGCATCGCTTTTCAGGCTTTCTGAGCTTATCTGGCGCCACTCTGCCCAGTCAAGCTTGGGAAAATGTCGGTCACCTTCAAATTCTGCGTCAATGTGCGTGATATAGAGCATGTCAGCCAGGGGAAGAGCTTGTTCATACACAGATGCACCGCCGATGACAAAGGCTCCCGGTTCGGCTGCTTTTTGCAGATCATGGACGGCTACCGTGTCCTCTGCGACAAAATCAGTATCTCGGGTGAGCACCACGTTTTTTCTGCCCGGCAGTGCCTTGCCGATGGAGAGATAGGTCTTCCTGCCCATAATGATAGTGTGTCCCATCGTAACTTGTTTGAAATGGGCCAAGTCTTCGGGGATCTGCCAGGGCATGTCGTTGTCTTTACCAATCATCTGATTGCGATCCATGGCGACGATGATCTTGAGATTCAAAACTTACCTACTTTAAAAAACCTGTCTATTTCAGCGATACCAGCCTGTTTGGCATTTTCCAGAGTCCCATAGAAGAGCATCTTGCCGCTGTCCAAAAAGATGATTTTATCAGCAATACGACTGATAGAAGCCAGCTCATGAGTCACAATCACGATGCTCATCTTCAACTGCTCTTTGAGATCCAAAATCAACCTGTCCAAGGCCTCAGATGTGATGGGATCCAGCCCGGCAGAAGGTTCATCGCAAAATAACAATTGAGGATCCAAAGCCAAAGCCCTGGCCAATGCTGCTCTTTTTTTCATGCCGCCGGAGAGCTCGGAGGGAAGCTTGTAGATCGCTTCTGAAAGTCCCACCAGCGATAGCTTGACCCGGATCACTTTATCGATCACAGATCTTGAAAGATTGGTATGCATCTCCAGAGGAATGGATATATTGTCATACACTGAAATTGAATTCAGCAAGGCACCATTCTGAAATAGCATCCCGGTTCTCATGAGGACTTCGGTAAATTCATTTTCATCCATGCTCAGGACATCTTCTCCCCAAAACTTGACAGATCCCTTATAGGGCTCATAAAGTCGCAGCATGTTCTTGAGCAACGTAGTTTTACCACATCCGCTGCCGCCCAGGATGACCGTGATCTCTTCGGGCATAATATCCACAGAGATGTTTTCCAAAACAGTCATATCGCTATATCTGGCTTCAAGATTGCGAATTTGGATGACAGGCTGTATGCTCTTCATAGGTATAACAGACTAAAGACTGCATCAAACAAGATCACGGCAAAGATGGAACTGACCACTGAAGAGGTAGTAGCTTTTCCCACTCCTTCTGCTCCGCCTCTCACTTGAAAACCGTAGTGTGAACCGATGATAACTATCACCCAGGCAAACCATACGCTTTTGCCAAAGCTGATGATGATGTCTTTGAGTGACAATACCCCTATCGAGCGGCTGATAAAGGTTTCCGGAGCAATTCCCAGCATTCCGACGCCGATAATCGCTCCGCCAAATTCACTCACCAGTATACTAAAAACGACTAATATGGGCATGACAATGGTGATAGCATGAAACTTTGGAACCACCACGTAACGAATCGGGTTTAAGGCCATCATTTTCAGGGCATCAATCTCTTCGGTGACCTGCATGGTGGCTATCTCTGATGCTATTGCGCTGCCACTGCGACCAGCTACTATGATTGCCGTAATCAGCGGTCCCATTTCTCTGACCATTGTGATGGCCAAAAGATCTGCCAGAAAGATACCTGCACCAAAGTCCTTAAGCTGTATACCCGATTGCAGGGCAAGGATCAAGCCGATGATGAAAGAGAGCAAAGCCACGATCGGAAGTGCCTGAGCTCCCAATTGTGTAGCCTGTTGAGTAAGAGAGCCTTTGCGTTGTCCCTTGCGGCTGAAAAGCCCGATGATGCTATAATAAAAGATTTCAGAAGCCAAAGTCAGAGCCTCTAGAAGCTCTTTCAAAAAGCCGAAGAATTGGTCTCCGATCTGCTCAAAGAACCCCATTTCCCGGGATCTCTGGACTATGGGCAGATTGATGGTCGTGAATGTATCAATTACTGCCTGCACTTCAGGATCTGCACCTTTGAACATCAAAATCTCGGATTTCTCCGATAGAATCTCTCGCATTTCATCCAAAAAAGCCACCCCGGCACTGTCAATCATCTTGATCCCACCCAGATCTATCATAGTGATCTGATCTTCCTTCACGAGGTTTTTCAGCTTTTTTAAGGCATCAGGAACGGTGAGCTTATCTAGCTCTCCTTCCAAAATCAAGACCTTGTTTGACAGCTTTAGATTCATCAGTAAAATAGACTCATTCTAAGGTAAGTGCTATAGTCGTAGACTAGCCAGTCTTTCACAGACTCGTCATACATCAAGTTTATCCTGAAATCCATGGATATGTTGCGATACAAACGGAAGTTTATGCGGTTTTCATTTTCAATACGGGGCATCACGCTGCTTTGCTGGATGGGGAAAAGAGCGTCAAAAGTCGAATTTATAGAAAAAAAATTCATCAGATTTACGGCTGAGAGAATCAATGTGGTCTCTATACCGCGATCATACTTATCTTCCGCTTCGGAATACACGTCATAAACCACACCGCTTTGGTTATCATCGTGGTTAAAGCTCAGCGAGCGATGGTTGAGGTTTTGTTGCCAACCGTATCCTCCCCTGAGGCTCACCCAGCTATTGGGACTAAGGGCGATCCGATATGTCAATCCCGCTCCCTCTTTCATGCGCAAGGGGAAAAGGGCTATCTTGGTGCGGATCTTTGCCTGATTTAATGCCCTGCTGATTTCATTACCTTCAGAATCTTTAACGATGTAGTTTTTGTTGTCAGAAAAATATGTATATTCATCCCAAAAGTGAGTGTTCATATCTGCCCTGCCGTAAAAGGCAAAGTTGTTGAGCAGCTTACGCTCCCTGCCCCAAGGATATAGCATAAACACATTTTTCAGCGAGTAGCTATCCAGATTTATCTTAAAATCTGAGCCAGTGGCAATATTGGCGCCCAGGTCATAGATGCTCCTCATGCTATAATGAAAAGGACGAAAGTCGTGTTCGATCGTATTATCAAATTGACCTGCCAGGTTCAGGCTAAAGGTCGGATCCTTCTCATCCACTTCGTTGCTTGAGGAGAGATTGATATTAGCATGAACAGCTCCCTTGTGAAATTTGACGCTACCCACGCCCAGTTCATCTGCCAGGACCCCGGAACCCACCAGGATCGTTCCAGATGTAGCACTGGGATCCACAATCACCGTGAGGATGTGGCTATCACCTTGATTTAAGCTAATCGTTGCGAAGTCCCTCAGATCACTCCATGAGTATCCGCCCAGTGTGATCATATAATTTCCCGGTGGCAGGATCCACAGCCGTTCATCCATGCCATGTTCGTCATCGCTGAGGCTAAAATCCGATCCTATTTTGTCATATCCGTAATCTTTATCGTTGTGCCGCCACAGATCATAGATTTGGCGCACACGAGTCTGTGAAAGATCCAGAATCCGCACCTTCAATTCACTCCAGTTTCGACTGATAACCGTTCTTTGGCGGGCAAAAACTACCACATTGGTAATGATATCTTCGTTGTATCCGGTGATCACACGGTATCGCCCCGGTGTCAGCAAGATCGGTGTGTTAAACACACCCACCTGCTCTGAGATTTTCGTGTTCAAACTATCCAGGCCTACCACCCGATATGGAAGCTCAGCACTGATATCGGCCTTGGTGCTGAGCAGAAGCTCGCCATAGACAATATGCGACTCCTGGTCATGCAACTGTTCAAGGTAAAACTGCTCTGGAGCACTCAGCGCATTTTGAAAATCCCCAATCCCGCTTCTCATCGGCCTGCCGGCAAAGTGCATGATACACATGGCCGCAAAAGTATTGGTCTCCTCCATGATCATGTTGTTAAAGATCTGCACCAGGTAAACCATTGAATCGTCAGAAAGTTCATGAAAGCGCTCATTGCGGTGGGTTAAGACCACCCTCTCGCTAGTGCTGTCACGCAAGACAAATTCCATCCTCAAAAATGCCCGGGGATTGCTTCCTTCGATCTTTTCGATGTTCATCACATTGGTTTCCAGATAGTAGTCCGGATCCGCAAATCCTGCATCCCTGCTGACGTTGGAAAAGACATTGTACGCTCTGAGGCGCTGGGTAATGATATTGGGGATGGCGTCCGAGAGGCGGTTTGCCCACAGGTCGTTAGCCATAAAGCGCACCCGATAAAAGTTTTCCTTCGCCACGATCTGATTCCGGTTATAAGTGCGGCTCACACGGCTGTTCATCACATAGAGGCTTTTCCCGCTGGGTTCATTCATCACCAGCTCCGGCTTTTCAGTGCTGGGCTGATAGTCAAGTACATAGTAACTTGTTTCAGTGCGGTCTATTTTGCCAAAACAGCCGCTTAGCGCCAATGCCAGTATTCCAAAAAAGAGTATATAGATTCGTTTCACTATCATGTCCTCCTAATCATCAGTTGCCCCTCAAGAGAATTGCAGGGTTATCTGAGATTTGACGGGAAAATTCATTGAGGTTATCTGTCGCATCGCGTAGATTTTCCAAGGTTTCCATAAGGTCGTCTTGAGATCTGACCACGGTTCTGTTTAGTGTATTGATCAAGACTCCTGTGCGCTGGATTGTCACACCCAGATTGGAGACCATTTCTTTGACGTTTGCATCAGCCAACTGACCGGAAAGCTCACCGAGATTCTTGACCACGGATTCAAATTCCTCTGAGGCAAGAAGAGTATTGATGCTGTCCAGTGACTTGTTTATATTGCTACTGATTTGAGCAATTTCACCGGTGGCCTCCAATACCATGTTGTTGGTGTTTTCACCGATGTTGTTAACGTGAAATCTCGTATCTTGCAGCAGATACACGCTCTGCTCTGAGATCTCATCGATATTGGAATTGAGGGTTTGGGTAATCGTCACCAATTCGCTATTCAAGGAATCAGTCAATTGCTGCAGAGACTGAGTGGACACACTGCTCAAGCTGTCGATCCCACTCACGGTCGCGGCAGTGATATCATCAAGATTCTTGGTCACACCCTCTGTCAGATCAGCCACGTTGTTTGAAATGCGGGTAATGGCATCGAGGGTCCCAGCCAGATTAGTTCTGGTTGAGGAGAGTATCAATCCGGTTTCTTCCAAAATTTTAGCAATGTTATCACGGTTTTGCTCGTTGGTCAGGGAATGAATATTGGCGGCAATCTGATCGATTTTGTCCACGATAGACATTGCCCGCTCTGAGATATCATCGATTAATGTAGAGCCCGCCTTGATATATGTACCGGGTTTCATGTTTTTAGCTTCATTGCTTCCACCCCGGATTTCGACAGCCTTCACTCCTGTGATGCCTACCATAGCCAAAACCGCCTCCGTGTCTTCTTTGATCGGGGTGCCTGGCTCAATGTTGATCGTTACGTCCACTTTGTCAACGTTTTCGGGATCAATCTTTATGTCCTCAACTCTGCCAACTTTTATACCCTGGTAGTTGACATTGCCCCCTACCTGCAATCCGCTGACAGGATAGTCTTCAAAACTGATGTAGTATGTATCCCAGCTCTGTCGAAGGCTGTTTCCCGCTACTGCCGCAGCAAAGACGATGATCAGGATAAAGCCGATCACCAAGAAGACACCTAAACGAATTTTAGTAGCTTTGGAAACCAATTCTTCTCTCCTTAATCGTATTCTAAATTGCCAGTAATCAGGCGATTGCTAATTTTGACAGCATTATGAGCCTTGATGTGCAATCTGCCATCGCAGATCACGTCGTGACCGAAACTGACGTCTCCTTCGATCTTTAGCTCCTTGCAGCCATACATCGAAGGCACCTCTTCAAATCTCTTCTGCATCTGCCCGATATTGCCGTAATAGGCAGGATCCAGCTCGACGTAAGGCGCCTTTGACAGACCTGCCTTGAGGCGGATCTGATACTCATCATTCAGCTCATAGACATCTGACCAAATGCAGAGCAGATCGTTAGTTTTCTTCACGGGGGCAAATCGTGATCTGGGAACCACAATGGCTTTGGCTCCGGCAAAAGAGCTGATAGCCGCCCCCATAGCTGTTTCCAATTGATAAATCTTCTGAGAATCTACTTCCTTGGGGTTCACGATCAGTGGCAGCAGCATGAGCCCTTCATTGGTGATCAGATGCCAATCCAGAGCTTTCAGATCGATCCAGAGGTTATTGGTATTGAAATACTTGTACTTATTGATATCCTGGAAATGCTCAAGGTCATCCTGGGGGCATTGCGCGATTTCACGCAGCAAGAGTTGTCCGGATTTGTCTTCGGCCAGATGTCCGCCCTTGCTGTCCATTTCAGTGCGCTCGCAGACTTCCATCACAAAGGGAACATCGTTTTTCTCCATGTATGCGGCGATGCCTGTATCCACCGTAGCGCCAAGGTTGTCAGCATTTGACACAAAAGCATATTCATATCCTTTGGCGATTAGTTTTTCCAAGATACCTGAGGCTGAGATTGCGGTGTATAGATCACCATGGCCGGGTGGATTCCAGCGCTTATCCTTATCTTTGTGATTAAAGAATGAGAGATCTTCCTGATTGATGCGGGGAAACTTGTTTTGCACAAATGAGATCGGGAGATCCTGCTTGGCCAGATCCGGATATTTCTTCAGATATTCCATTGTATCCTGATGGGTTGCAAAGCTATTCATAAAAAGCAATTGCACATCATATCCGCTTCCCGATCTGAGGGCCAAGACATGCCTGGTGATAATATCCAGGAAGTTCATGTTTCCCTTTACGGGGAGGAGGGATTTGGCCTGAGACAGGCCCATGCTTGTTCCCAAGCCGCCATTCAGTTTGATCACCGCTATCTTTTTGAGCAGGCTTTTATTGTCGGCAGATTCGAGTTCTTCATAAGACAAGACGGATTGAGCTCCGGGCGGGGATACATCTGATTCCGGGATTTGGCCGCTACTACCTTCCCTTAGTGCCTCATAGTAAGCTGTAAAAGTACGTACGACCGCATCAGAGAGACCCTCTGACTTCATGGCGCGAACAAACTGATTTTGCATTATTCTACCCTTTTAAAGCAAGCTCTCAAGGAGTTCTTCATCAGCTATATTGGGAAGCGTGATAACTCCTTGATCGCCATGTTTTTCGTTCCAGGCTTTGGAGCTGTCATAGGCTCCGCTATTTGTTGCCCATGATCTTCTGGCCACTCCACCCATCACATCCCAGGAAAGGCCACTTTTGATCACTTCATCAACGCGCTCACTGCCGTCCAGCACGATACCGTTGCCACCGTTGATGCAGCGGCCGATGCCCACTCCACCACCATTGGAAAGCACCACGAGGCTCATGCCGCGGGCGATATTTCCGGCAAAACAGTGAGTAGCCATATCTGCCATCACATTGGAGCCATCGCGGATATTGGCAGTTTCGCGGAAGGGAGAATCTGTGCCTGACACATCATGATGATCGCGCCCCAAGATCACGGGGCCAATCTCACCCTTGCGAACCATATCGTTAAATTTCAAAGCAATCCTGACTCTGCCTTCCTCATCTGCATAGAGGATGCGGGCTTTGGTGCCCACCACCAGGGCATTATCCTCTGCAGTGATGATCCAGTGATGATTATCGCGATCCATAGAATTGCGTTTGGGGTCGATCAATTCACCTGCGGCCTTGTCAGTGGCACTGAGATCACTATCTTTGCGGGAAAGGCAAACCCAGCGGAAAGGACCGTATCCATAGTCAAAGCACATCGGGCCCATAATGTCTTCCACGTAGGATGGCCAGATGAATCCATTGTTAGTGCTCTTCCCGTCACGGGCAATATCGGTTTCACCTGCTTCAAACACACTTGCCATAAAGCTATTGCCATAGTCCCAAAAGTATGACCCTTTGGCCGTTAGAGATTTCAGCACCTTGTAGTGACGGCGCAGAGATTCATCCACCAGTCTTGCGAAACGTTCAGGGTCCCTGGCCAGGACTATACGCCCTTTTTCATAGGTTAGCCCAACAGGAGTGTAGCCACCTTCATAGACAGCATGGCAGGAAGTCTGATCGCTGATCAACTCTGCTTTGATGCCATTTTTATCCACATATTTCAAAAGATCTACTACATTGCCATGATATGCGATGGAAAGGGCTTCTTTATTTTTTCTGGCTTGATCGACCCAGGTAAATATCTCACCCAGATCATCTGAAACCTTGCCTACCCAACCTTGTGAGTAACGCGTCTGGATGCGGGAGTAGTCAACTTCTGCCAGGATGCCGATACCTCCGGCTATCTCCACTGCCTTGGCCTGGGCTCCGCTCATCCCCCCCAAACCAGACGAGATATACAGCACTCCTGCCAAATCCTTATCATCAGGAATGCCCAGATATTTTCTACCGGCATTCAGTAGGGTTATATAGGTGCCATGGACTATACCCTCGGGGCCGATGTACATCCAACCACCGGCTGTCATCTGTCCGTAATTTGCCACGCCAAGAGCGGTTAAGCGCTTGAAATCTTCAGGATTATCCCATTTTCCGATCACCAGACCGTTTGTCGAGATCACTCTCGGAGCTTCGGGGCGGGATGGAAAAAGTCCCAAGGGATGCCCGCTGGCTACTACCAAAGTCTGATCCTCTGTCATGATCTCCAGATACTTCATGATCAGGCGATATTGCATCCAGTTTTGGCAGACCTGTCCGGTTTCACCATAAGTAACCAACTCATAGGGATACAAGGCAATCTCAAAATCCAGATTGTTATCGATCATCACCTGCATGGCTCTGGCCTCTACAATGCCTTTGTATTCATCGATTGGCTTGCCGATCAGCTTGCCGGGTGGGCGCCAACGATAACCATAGATGCGCCCCATGCTTTTTAGTTCGTTCAAAAATTCAGGTGCCACTTTTTCATGCAATTCTTTTGGGATATAGCGTAGTGCATTTTTCAAGGCCAGTTTGATTTCGGATTTACTGAGATTCAGCCCTCTGTCCGGAGCTCTGCGAATGCCAGGTTCAAAAACGGGATCCGGAGGCAGCACAGGGTCCAATTTCACTTCAAAACGATTTGTCATGAATTTCCTCTTTATTTTTCTTTTTATTCATCATGATTGATATGATAGTGCGGTCAGCATTCTGCATGCCTGTATTCATAAATTCGGCCAGGTTGTCTATGGTCTTGTCGACATCCTCTGTGACGATACCGTCATTGGCAGACACGCATTTGCCCATGCTTGCCAATAGGGCGGACTGCACAGCGGCAGATGTATTGGTAGCCACTTTCAGAGAGCAGCCCTCTTTGGCTCCGTCGCAAACCATGCCGGCAGTATTGCCGATCATATTTTTGATGGCGTATTCCACTTTCTGGTAATCTCCCCCCAAAAGCATGACTATCCCCCCTGCTGCACCGGCAGCGGCAGAGAGACATCCACACAGACAGGAGAGCAAGCCCATTTTGTTTTTCATGTGAATGCTGATCAGATGTCCCATTGCAAGCGCACGCACCAATTGTTCATGGCTTGCATTCAGCTTTTCTGCTGATGCTATGATGGGCAGTGTGATGGACAGACCTTGATTACCGCTACCTGTGTTTGAGATCACAGGCAGATTGCATCCGCTCATGCGGGCGTCTGTGGCAGCAGCGGTGAGCGCCATTGCGTAGTGATGAATATCATCACCTAAAAGTCCGTTATCTATCTGCTGCATCAGCATCTGCCCCACCCCCATGCCAAGATTCTGGCTGAGGCCATAGTCAGCAATGCGGCGGTTTACCACTTCACCCATGTCCAGGCTCAAAAGTTCTTGATATGAGCTGTTTGCACAAAAGTCATAATACTCTTTCAGTTGAAACGCACCTGCATCCAAGAGCTTGGGAGAGTTTTCGTCGCCAATTTCCTGATATCGAAGGATCTCATCATCCAGCTCCAATCGATGCAGCCAGGTATGACGATGACGGATCACGGCACGAGCTCGCCTTTTTCCGTCTGAGATCAGGACCTCCACATAGACCTTGCCCTGAGTAGCTTCAATCTCAATGTCAATACCCCGGGCAAGCTCTTTGGCTAGAGCTAGCTGTTCTTCAGTGATGTTTTCCAAGACCAGGAGCTGCTTTTGTGGATCAGCCACCACAATGCCAAGCGCAGCAGCAATCTCAAGACCTGTCATGCCGGTATTTGGGATGCCCACGCCCATGCCGTTTTTCAGCACGGAAGGACTCAGCTTCAGATGAATCTCCTTGATCTCATTTGGGAAGACACTGGCCGCATAACTGGCAGCCAAAGCTACCGCTGCAGGCTCTGTACAGCCCATTGTGGGATGCACTTCCTGAACTAACAATGCTAGTATTTCTGAAAACTTATTCATTATAATTCCAATAACCTTTCTTACATGCAAGTGTCTCAAGTCTCACAATTCCTGTCAAGAGAAAACTGAGTCCGCAGCCCTGTGCTGATTTCCGGATGCT